>NZ_JBMNDS010000062.1:0-61232 GCF_052543295.1 Streptomyces sp. SAS_270 | reverse complement strand
TCGCGTAGCCGGCCCCCAGCCAAGCTCCGCCATGCTCGACCCCCGGGCAGTACGCCCACGCGGCGACGGGCAAGACGTACCGGCACGGACCCGACCCACCCACCGCACCGCACCGCACCGCGAACGGCGCCCACGCCAGCAGACGGCACGGACCCGACCCACAACGCACCGCACCCCCTACGACAGGCGCCCCCGCCAGATCACGGCGCAGCAGGCGCCGAATGCTCAGTCCCGGACGGCGGCGCCCCACCCGCATCGTCATCCGACGTAGCAAGCCACGCACCGACCCCGACCGCCGCCAAGAGAGCGACCGCGGCGACCCCGAGCGTGATCCGCCGGCGGCGCGCAGATGCGCGATGACGGGCCGAGCCCGGCCGAGGTGCACCCGCCGCCCGCGGAGCGCGCGCAGTCCCCCGCGCACCCCCCGCCAACTCATCAGGCCCCGGCACCCGCATCGACGTATGCGTATCCCGATTGGAGTCCGGCACAGCCCCCGGCACCAACGGCACAGCCCCCCGCCGTACCCGCTCCCGCGCCCCTTCCCCCTCACGCGGCAACGCCTCCGCCGCGGACACGTACGCCTCGTCCTCCGACTCGGACTCCGCGTCCGGCTCGTCCACGTCGAGCGGCGGCATCCCGGCCAGCAGCGGCAGCTGTTCCCGCAGCCGCGCCCCCAGCTCGGACGCCCGCAACCGCGACGCCGGTGCCTTGGCGAGGCACTGCACGATCAGCTGCCACAGTTCGTCGGAAATGCCGGGCAACGGCACCACCGTCTCGGTGACGTGCCGCCGCAGCACCGCTCCCGGATGCCCGCCGCCGAACGGCGTGAACCCGGCGAGGAGCTCGTACAGAACCGTCGCCAACGCATAGATGTCGACGGCGGCCCTCGGCGGCAGCCCCTCGATGATCTCGGGCGCGAGATAGTCCGGCGTACCGATGATCTTCGTCGCCTTGGTCCGCCGCGGCGAGTCGATCAGCTTGGCGACCCCGAAGTCGGTCAGCAGCGCGGGGTGCGCGCCGCCGGGCCCGAGCGGCCCCTGCATGTCGAGCAGCACGTTCTCGGGCTTCACGTCGCGGTGCACGACGCCCGCCGCGTGCGCGGCGGCGAGCCCGTCCGCGACGTCGGCGACGATCGCGACCGCGGCCTCGGGCGCGAGCCGCCGCTCCCGGTCGAGCCGGGTGCGCAGATCGGTGCCGCGGACGAGATCCATGACGAGCGCGAGGTCGTTGCCGTCGACGACGAGGTCGCGTACGGCGACGACATGCGGGTGATCGAGCCCGAGCAGAGCCGTGCGCTCCTGGACGAAGCGGCCCACGAGCTCCTGGTCGGACGCGAGGTCCTCGCGCAGCAGCTTGATGGCCACGGGCCCGTCCGGCCCCTCGCCCAGCCACACCGTGCCGGCGCTGCCCCGCCCCAGGATCTGGTTCGCGGTGTACCGGCTACCGATCTTCCGTGCCAAGACTGCTCCTACAGACGCGTGTTGTCGCTAAACGTACGCGTCCGAGGAGCCAACCTTCACCGCGGAGACGGAAATCACCCGCCAGGTGTCGACAAATCAACAGACTCGGCTGTCGGAGACCGGGTCAGTTGCCGGAGCCACCGCCCAGATCCCCTATCCACCCGCTCACGGTGTCGTACCACTCACCCAGCTGGGACCAGTAGCTCTTGCCCTGCCCGATCCAGTCCTGCAGGGGGCTCAGTTCCCAGATCAGCCATCCGGCGACGAACAGGATGACGATCGTGACCAGGCATCCCTTGAGGCAGCCGAGCCCGGGGATCTTCGTCGGATTGGCGCTGCGCTGCCGCGGTTCGCGCGGCTGGCGCGGAGCGGGCTGCTGAGGCTGCTGCGGGGCGGGCGGCGCGTACCGCTGCTGCGGCTGAGGCTGCGGGGCGTACTGCTGCTGGGGCTGGGGGGCGTACTGCTGCTGCGGGTACTGCTGGTGCTGGGGCTGCTGCGGGTACCCGTACCCGGGCGGCGGCTGCTGCCCCTGCGGCGGCCGCTGCTGCCCCTGCGGCGGCCGCTGCTGTCGTTGCGGCGGCTGCTGCGGCTGTTGCTGGGGCCGGGCGACCTGCCGTTGCGGCCGGCGGCGCAGCGGGTCCTGGCTCGGGTCCAGGTACTGGACCTGCGTCTGCTCGTTGCGGTCGCGCGCGGCGCGCAGCTGGTTCTGCCAGGGGTGCGGGTCCTCGGGTCCGGGTCCCTGGGGCCCGCCGGGCTGGTTGTGCGGCACCGGCGGCATCACGGCCGTCGGGTCGGCCGCGCCGCGGTGCGGCAGTACGGAGGTGGGGTCGGCGTCACCGGTGTGCGGCAGGACGCTGGTCGCGCCGTTGGGGTCGTAGGCGCCCGCGCCGTGCGGCAGGACCTGCGTCGGGTCGGCCGCGCCGGGCACGCCGGGGACGGCGGCCGGGGCCGGATCCGGGGCGAGCAGGGCACCGACGCCCTCCGCGGCGGCGATCTGCGCGGAGTTCGCGTGCACGCCGATGCCCGCGGCGACGGTGCGCAGCCCACGGGCGAGGTTCTCGGCGCTGGGCCGCTCGTCGGGGCTCTTGCGCAGGCAGCGCTCTATGACGGTCCACAGCGGATCGGGAACCGTCGACGGCCGGCGCGGCTCGGCGCTCAGGTGCTGGTGGAGGACCTCCAGGGCGGACCCGCCACCGAACGGCGGACGCCCGGTGACCAGCTCGTACAGCAGGATCCCGGCGCCGTAGATGTCGACCGCGGACGTCTGCGGACGGCCCTCGGCGGACTCCGGCGCGACGTACGCGGGCGTGCCGACGAACTCATGGGTGCGGGTGAGCCCCGGCGAATCGGCGAGGCGGGCGATGCCGAAGTCGGTGAGCATCGGGTGCATCTCGCCGCCGTCCTGCTTGAGCAGAACGTTCGCCGGCTTCAGGTCGCGGTGCACGACGCCGTCGGCGTGGCTGCACGCGAGCGCGTCGGCGACCTGGGCGGTCAGCAGAGCGGCGGCGACGGGCGAGAAGGGCCCGTTCTCGCGGAGGTAGCGGTGCAGGTCGGGGCCGTCGATGAGGTCCATGACGAGGGCGAGCAGGTCGCCCTCGACCACGAGGTCCCGTACCCGGACGATGTTCGGGTGGGTCAGCCGCAACAGGACGGACCGCTCGCGCAGGAACCGCATCACGATGTCCGCGTCGTTGGCGAGCTCCTCCTTGAGGACCTTGATCGCCACGGTCTCGCCGGGCTGGCCCGCGACGGCCGCCTCCGACCCCGCGGCCTCCCGCTGGCGGGCTCGCCAGACGGTGCCTGTGGCGCCGCGTCCCAGCGGCTCCTCAAGGAGGTACTTGCTCCCTACCGGCCGCACGTCATGCGCTCCCTGTTACTTGCTTGCCTGGTCGGTCCACCGTGCTTCAGGTGTTCCGACCCACTGTAGTGCCGCCGTCCGCGGCGCCGGGGTGTCGTCCTCGTGTGCTTCCCATGGGCGACTACGTACGCGTTCCCCCGCGTGTTCGATGGAAAGACGCTCGCTTCGGGCCGTTGGTTGCCGGAGCTGGGAGTGACCGATCTCAACACCGGTCTCAACCGGGCACCGGTCGGGCACTGGTCAGGCACTTTTGCGGGCAGAGCCGACCAATCAAGATCACTTGCGGGTGGGCGGCGGGCGTGTTGTCAGTGGCAGGTGCGAGGATGCCTTCAGTACTGGCCGACGTGCCCGTGCGCGGTGGGGGAAGTCTGCGGTGGGGGACCGCGCCGAGCTTCGTCCTCGCTTGCGGGTGCCCGTGCGGAAGGGACCGCTGACGGCGATGCAGATCCGGCTGACCGTCGTAGACCCGCTGGGCCCGCTGGGGACTCGCTTCGAGCCACGGGGGCGCGCCGCGGCCTGCGATGTGCTGGTCACCGCGCCCGCCGGGACGGCGCTGGCCGCGGTGGCGTCGGGCCTGGCAGCGGCGGTCGGCGGCGAGGGCGGTGCCGCCCTGCCCGAGCGTGGCCGCGAGCTCGGCGGCGGCCCGGTCGTGCTGTACGCGGGCGCCGAGCGGCTCGACGCGCAGCGCTGCACCCTGGGCGAGCCGCCCCTGACGGACGGTGCCGTGCTGTCGCTGGGCTCCCCGGCGGAGCCGGGACCCGACGTGGACGGCGTGGCGGCACAGCTCCATGTCGTCGCCGGCCCCGACGCGGGCGGGGTCCATCTGCTGCACGACGGCCGGCTCCACATCGGCCGCTCCGCCGACGCGGACGTCCCGCTGGACGACCCCGATGTCTCCCGTCTGCACTGCGAGGTCACCGTCACCCCCGACGGCCGCGTCGCGGTCGCGGACGTGGGCTCCACGAACGGCACGACGCTGGACGGCTCCCGCGTCGACTCCCGCCCGGTCCGCTTCGCGGCGGGTGCGCTCCTGCGCGTCGGCGAGTCCGCCCTGCGACTGGCTCCGCCCGGCACCCCGGAGCCCGTGGGGACGACCCCCGACGGCGAGGGCCACGTCCGGGTGGCCATCGGGACCGAAAACCCGGCGGCCACCTCCGCCACCGCACACAGGAACAGCGACGGAAACGGCCCCCACGCGCGCGTGGGTGCCGCGCCAGGCCCGCACACCCCCTCCGGGGAGACCCACCACGCCTACGGTTCGGCCCCCTGGGCCGCCCCGGCACCGCACACCTCCACGGAACCCGTCGTACCGGGCCAGGGCCGCGCACCAAGGATCGAGAGCAGGGCGACGGCGCCGTCCGACGGCGCCACGCACGGCGGGGCGCGCGGACTGGTCGTACCCGACGGATTCGCCCTCCCGAACCCACGCGGCAGCGAAAGCGAAAGCGACACCGGCACCGGCACCGGCAGGACTGCCGAAGAGGACGCACCGCCGACAGCCACCCCCACCCCCACCCCCGCTCCCGCGACCGCCACGAGGAAGGGCACGCCGCTGCGGGGCACGGAGGCGCCACAGGACGGGTCGCCAGGTGACGGCGGGCGCAAGCGCGGTGGTTTCAGTGCGTGGGCGCGGCGGCTGACCGGAGGACGGGGCGAGCCGGAGGAACCGGGCCCGGAGGCGTACGACGAGGAGGAGCCGGCGGCGGCCGAGCCCGCGGGCGCGGTGGCGCAGGCGCCGGAGAGCTGGCCGGACCCGGCGACGCTGCTGCTCACCGCGCTGGGCCCGGGCCCGCGGCTGTGGGAGCGCGGCTCGGGACACCCGGAGATCCTGACCGTCAGGCTCGGTACGGCCGACCGGGCGGCGCCGGACGGTTCGGGGCTGCTGCCCGCCGTGCCGGTGACCGCCGGTCTGCGGGAGGTCGGCGCCCTGGGCCTGGCGGGGCCTCGCGCACGGCTCGCCGGTCTGGCGCGCTCGGTGGTGGCCCAGCTCGCCGCGCTGCACTCCCCCGACTCCCTCGAAATCGTCCTGATCAGCACGGACCGCTCCCGTACGCCGCAGGAGCGCACCGCCGAGTGGTCCTGGCTCGGCTGGCTCCCCCACCTGCGCCCCACACACGGCCAGGACTGCCGCCTCCTTCTGGCATACGACCGAGAACAGGCGACCGCCCGCACGGACGAACTCCTCCGCCGCCTGGAGGACCACGACCACCTGACGGAGCCGGGCCGGGGCCCCCGCGACCCGGCTGAAGCGCGCCCCGCGCCCGGGGCCGACCACGTCGACGAAGCGGTGCGCGGCGGCGCACGGCGCCCCTCCTGGGCGCGCGACGACGACCCGCAGGAGACCGGAGAGTTCCCGGGGCCGTTCACCGTGGTCGTCGTGGACGGGGACCCGGGAGGCGCCGATGTGCGCGAAGCCGTGGTGCGGCTGGCGCACGAGGGAGCGCGGGCCGGGATCCATGTCGTATGCCTCGCGGAGACGGCGGCGGCGTCGCCCGCTTCGCCGGTGACGGAGACGTACGAGGCGGCGTGCGAGGCGTCGCCGGCGTTCCGGGAGTGCGGGGCCGTGGCGCTGCTCAGCGGGGACGTGGCCACAGCGCTGAGGCTGATGCGGGTCGCCCCCGGCGGCCCGGTGGGCCACGGCACGGTGGCGGCGGTGGACGCGGTGTCGGCGGCGTGGGCCGAGCGGTTCGCGCGGGCGCTCGCCCCGCTGCGTACGGACGGCGCCGGCGGCGACCGGCACACGCGCGTGTCCGCTCCGCTGCCGCAATCGGCGCGGCTGCTGGACGAGTTGGGGCTCGCGCGGGCCACCCCGGCGTCGCTGCTGGCGCGTTGGGCGGACGCGACCGACGACACGGAGGCGCTCGGCGGGCGCGCCTGGGCCGTTCTGGGCGCGGGGCCGCGTGGACCGGTCTGCGTGGACCTCCAGACCGAGGGCCCGCATCTGCTGATCGAGGGCCCGACGGGCAGCGGCCGTACGGAACTGCTGCGGGCCGTCGCCGCGTCGCTCGCGGCGGCGGAGCGGCCCGACCGGCTCGGAATCGTCCTGATAGACGGGCAGGACGGCTCGGGCGGCAAGGACGCGGGGCGGGTCGAGGGGCTCCGGGTGTGCATGGACCTTCCCCATGTCACCACCCATCTCACGGCCAACGACCCGGTGCGCATGAGGGAGTTCGCCCAGTCGCTGAGCGCCGAGCTGAAGCGGCGGAGCGAGCTGCTCGGGCGGCTCGGGTTCGCGGAGTGGCACACGCGGCGGGAGGTGTCGGGGCGGATCGTCGCGCAGCGGTCGTCGGGTACCGGGGCCGGCGCGGCGTCAGGGGCCGGGTCCGGAGCCGCTGATCTGGACCCGCCGTCCAGCTCGACGCTGCGGCTGCGGCCCGGGGCGGCGCGGCAGCGGGAGGAGGCGGGGCCGCCACTCGCGCGGCTGGCGGTGGTCGTGGACGACCTGGACGCGTTGCTGTCGCCCGCGTTGGGGTCGCCGGGGCGGCCGGCCGCGGGGTCCGTCGTACGGGCGCTGGAGGCCGTGGTGCGTGAGGGGGAGCGGCTCGGGGTGCATCTTGTGGCGGCGGCCGGGGTCGGGGGGCGGGCCGCGGAGTCCGACTTCGGCCGGGCCGCGACGCTTCGCATCCTCCTCGACGCTCCCTCGGCGGGGCCGGACGAACCTGCCCCCGGGCGGGGGCGGCTGACCGGTGCGGACGGGCGGCTCACGCCGTTCCAGGCCGGGCGGGTCACGGGGCGCATCCCCCGTACGGCCACCCTCCGTCCCACGGTTGTGCCTCTCGAATGGCACCGTATGGGCGATCCGCCTGCCCGGCGTCCCGTCCGCGAGCTCGGCAACGGTCCGACCGACCTCGCCCTCCTCGCCAGCGCCCTCGACCGAGCCGCCCGCTCAGTCTCCGCCCCCGAGGTCCCCTCCCTCCTGTAACCCCGACGCACCCGGGGTGGGTGGGGAATCCCCGGGTGCCCCTTGCTTCCTTCGCGCCCGGCGTGGCTGCTGGTCGGGGGTGGGTCACGCAACTCGGCGCTTACGAGGCGCCGCTGCGCCCACCCGTGCCGCCCCTAGCGGCACGATTGCCCGCAGTAACGCGGCTTCGCCGGCCCCCCGGCGCCACGCGCGCCCCCGCGCACCCGCGCACCGCAGCCGCGTACGCACGGAAGGGTCCGTGCCGGTACGTCTCTGCCCGTCGCGTAGCCGGCCCCCAGCCAAGTCACGCCGTGCTCGACCCCCGGGCAGTACGCCCACGCGGCGACGGGCAAGACGTACCGGCACGGACCCGACCCACCCACCGACCCCCACGCGAACGGCGCCCACGCCAGCAGACGGCACGGACCCGACCCACAACACACCGCACCGCGCCCCGTAAAAGGCAACCCGCCATCACAACGCGGTCACGATCGCTCACTTGACATCGCAGGCGCTCTTGCCGCCCTCAAGCCCCCGGGCGTAGACCAGATCGAACGGGACAGCCGCTCGGTCGTTCGACGAGGAACGAAGAACGGGGCACTGATGCGCAGCACTCTTCGTACACGCACGCCGTCCAGGAACGAATCCAGGAACCAATCCAAGAACGCAGCCAGGAAAGCCAACAGAGCCACCAAAAGCGCCAAACCCGCCACAACCATCGCGGCAGCCGTCGTAGCCGGCTCCCTCCTCCTCGCCGCATGCGGCGGAAGCGACGACAACAAGAAGGACGGCAACACGGGCGGCAGCGGCAAGGAGAGCGGCGCCACCGTCACCCTCCCCAAGCTGAACGGCGCCACCCTTGAGGTCGCCGCCGTGTGGACCGGCGCCGAGCAGGCCAACTTCAAGAAGGTGCTGGCCGAGTTCGAGAAGCGGACGGGCGCGAAGGTCACGTTCGTCCCCGCGCAGGACCCGATCATCAACTTCCTCGGTTCGAAGATCGCGGGCGGTTCACCGCCGGACATCGCGATGCTTCCGCAGCCCGGCGCCATCAAGCAGGCCGTCGACAAGAAGTGGGCGAAGCCCCTCGGCACCGACGCGGTGAAGGAGCTGCAGAAGAACTACTCGCAGGGCTGGCAGGACATCGGCAAGGTCGGCGGCAAGCAGTACGGCGTCTACTACAAGGCGGCCAACAAGTCCCTGATCTGGTACAACGCCAAGGTCTTCGAGAACGCGGGGGCGAAGGAGCCCAAGACCTGGAGCGAGCTCATGACAACCGCTCAGGCTGTCTACGACTCCGGTGTCACCCCGTTCTCCGTCCCCGGCGCGGACGGCTGGCCGCTGACCGACTGGTTCGAGAACATCTACCTCTCCCAGGCGGGCCCGGAGAAGTACGACCAGCTCGCCCAGCACAAGATCAAGTGGACGGACCCGTCCGTGAAGGCCGCGCTCACCACGCTCGCGCAGGTCTGGGGCAAGAAGGACTTCGTCGCGGGCGGCGCGAAGGGCGCGCTGCAGACGGAGTTCCCCGCTTCGGTGACGCAGACCTTCACCGGCGGCGACCAGCCGAAGGCGGCCATGGTCTTCGAGGGCGACTTCGTGCAGGTCAACATCACGCAGACGAAGGCCAAGGTGGGCACGGACGCGAAGGTGTTCCCGTTCCCGGCGGTCGGTGACCAGGCTCCGGTGGTCAGCGGCGGCGACGCGGCCGTGATCCTCAAGGACTCCAAGGCCGCGCAGGCCCTGGCGACCTTCCTGGCCTCACCGGACGCGGCGACGATCCAGGCGAAGCTCGGCGGCTACCTCTCGCCGAACAAGAACGTGGACAACTCCGCATATCCGAACCCGGTGCAGCAGAAGATCGCCAAGGCGCTGATCGCCGCCGGCGACGACTTCCGCTTCGACATGTCCGACCAGGCCCCGCAGGCCTTCGGCGGTACGCCGGGCAAGGGTGAGTGGAAGGATCTGCAGGACTTCCTGAAGAACCCGAAGGACATCGCGGGGACGCAGGCGAAACTGGAGTCGGACGCGGCCGCGGCGTACGGGAGCTGATCCGGCCATGACATCGGCCACGGCGGGAGGACCCCCCGGGACCCCGGGGGCCCCCGCGGCTCCACCGGCGCCCGAAAGCCGCAACCGCAAGCACAAGAGCGTCACCGGCACCCGCAGAACCGTGGCGGTGCTGTTCCTGCTGCCCGCGCTGGTGCTGCTCGGCGCGCTCGTGATGTACCCGATCGGGTACTCGCTGATCCGCAGCTTCATCAACCAGTCCGGCGACGGTTTCGCCGGAGTGGACAACTACAAGGCCCTGTTCACGGATGACGGCATCCGCACCGCGCTGAAGAACAACATCATCTGGGTGGTGTTCGCGCCGACGGTCTCGACCGCGCTCGGTCTGATCTTCGCGGTGCTGACCGAACGGGTGCGCTGGGGAACGGCGTTCAAGCTGGTCGTCTTCATGCCGATGGCGATCTCCATGCTCGCGGCGGGGATCATCTTCCGTCTGGTGTACGACCAGGACCCGGACAAGGGAATCGCCAACGCGGTGTGGGTGGGCGTGCACGACACGTTCACCGACTCGTCGGCGTTCCCGAAGGCGCACCCGGGCCGCCAGTCGCCACTTCAGGCGTCGGACGGCGGTTTCCTCACCAAGTCCCCGGTCCACACGGGCGAGTCCGTGGCGCTCCCGCTGGTCGGGGTCGCCCCGGACCAGATGCCCGACAGTGCGAAGAAGGCCGTACAGGCGCCGTCGGACCCCGGCAAGGTCACCGGCACGGCGTGGCAGGACTTCACCCGCGGCAAGGGTGTCGGCACGCTCGGCAAGGTGGACGCGAGCGAGCTCGGCTACGCGGGCATGAAGGTCGAGGCGGTCAAGGACGGCAAGGTCGTGGACTCGGCGAAGGTGAGCGGCGACGGCACGTTCACGCTCTCCGCGAAGGCGGACGGCGCTCAACTCCGGTTGCCGGCAAGCAACTTCCGGGAGCCGTACAACGGCGTCGACTGGCTCGGCCCGTCGTTGGTCACCCCGGCCGTGATCGGTGCGTACGTGTGGATGTGGGCGGGCTTCGCGATGGTGCTCATCGCGGCGGGGCTCGCCGGCATGCCGCGCGAACTCCTGGAGGCGGCGCGGGTGGACGGCGCCAGCGAGTGGCAGGTGTTCCGCAGGATCACGGTGCCGCTGCTCGCGCCGGTCCTCGCGGTCGTCGTCGTCACACTGATGATCAACGTACTGAAGGTCTTCGACCTGGTCTTCATCATCCCGCCGGGCTCGTCCCAGGACGACGCGAACGTCCTGGCGCTGGAGCTGTACCGCAAGGGATTCAGCGAGGACAAGCCGGGCGTGGCAAGCGCAATCGCCGTCTTCCTGCTCCTCCTGGTGATCCCGGTGATCTGGTTCAACGTGCGGCGACTGCGGCAGGAGGTACGGCGATGACGACGCGCCCGTCTTTCTGCCGGGGGTCCGGGGGTCGCCCCCCGGGGAAATGCAGCAACGTGCGGCGACTGCGGCAGGAGGTACGGCGATGACAACGCACGCCGGCAGTCCTACGCCGACGACGAGCACGAAGAGTGCACCCGTCGAGTCGGTGAAGGCCAGGCAGTCCCTGGGCTCACGCATCACGGGCCGGGTCGGTGGAGGCGTCCTGCGCGTCTTCCTGCTCCTGGTGGGGCTGTTCTGGCTGGTGCCGACCATCGGCCTGCTGCTCTCCTCGCTGCGCAAGCCGGAGGACATGGGCGCGAGCGGCTGGTGGAAGGTCCTCAGCGAGCCTTCGCAGCTCACCGTGGACAGCTACCAGAAGCTGCTGGAGAACAGTGACATCACCGGCTCCCTGGTGAACACGGTGCTGATCACGGTCCCGGCGACCCTCCTGGTGGTGGTGATCGGCTCCCTGGCGGGCTACGCCTTCGCGTGGATGGAGTTCCCGGGCCGCGACTGGTGGTTCCTGGCCGTGGTCGGCCTGCTGGTCGTCCCCGTACAGGTCGCGCTGATCCCGATCGCCGAGCTCTTCGGAAAGCTCGGCATCTTCGGGACGATCTTCGGAGTGGTCCTCTTCCACACCGGCTTCGGCCTGCCCTTCGCGATCTTCCTGCTGCGCAACTTCTTCGCGGAGATCCCGAGGGAGCTGCTGGAGGCGGCCCGGCTGGACGGCGCGGGTGAACTGCGCCTGTTCGCACGGGTCGTGATGCCGCTCGGCGGGCCCGCGATCGCGAGCCTCGGCATCTTCCAGTTCCTGTGGGTGTGGAACGACATGCTGGTCGCCCTGGTGTTCTCCAACGCGGACAGCCAGCCGATCACCGTCGCGCTGCAGACGCAGGTACGCCAGTTCGGCAACAACATCGACGTGCTGGCGCCGGGCGCCTTCATCTCGATGGTGATCCCGCTGGCCGTCTTCTTCGCGTTCCAGCGGCAGTTCGTGTCCGGCGTGATGGCGGGCGCGGTGAAGTAACCCGTACGACGACCGCATTGAGGGGCGGGCCAAAACCGGCCCGCCCCTCCCCGTGCGCCCCCGTTCACCCGGCATTCCCCCGGATGCCACAACTGGCGTAACCGGATCACCCCTTCGGCCGTTCCCGGGCAGGTATGCCCGCGCCGACCCATGGATGTCCCTTGCCCAGGTTCAGTGTCATCGTCCCCGCGTTCAAGGTTCAGGCGTACCTGCACGCGTGCCTGGAATCGGTTCTCGGGCAGTCGTACCCGGATCTCGAACTGATCGCGGTGGATGACTGCTCGCCCGACGCGTGCGGCGCGATCATCGACGAGTTCGCGGCCCGCGACGCCCGCGTGCGGCCGGTGCACCTGCCGGAGAACGTCGGTCTGGGCCGCGCCCGCAACGCGGGTCTGGAGCATGCGAGCGGCAACTACCTGGTCTTCCTGGACGGCGACGACACCCTCACCCCTGACGCGCTGCGCGCGATCGCCGACCGGCTGAAGGAGACCTCCGAACCGGACGTCCTGGTCTACGACTACGCGCGCACCTACTGGTCGGGCGAGACCCGCCGCAACCAGCTCGCCGGCCAACTGACCGAGCAGGGCCCGGCGCCGTTCCGGCTGGACGACCGCCCGGGGCTGCTCACCGTCCTGATGGTGGTCTGGAACAAGGCGTACCGGCGGGAGTTCGTCGAGCGCGAGGGCTTCGCCTTCCCGCCCGGATATTACGAGGACACGCCGTGGACGTACCCGGTGCTGCTGACCGCGGAGACGGTCGCGACCCTCGACCGGGTGTGCGTGCACTACCGGCAGCGGCGCACGGGCAGCATCCTCGGTACCACCAGCCGCGGGCACTTCGACGTCTTCGACCAGTACGACCGGGTCTTCGCGTTCCTCGACGCGCACCCGGAGCTGGCGCACTGGCGTCCGGTGCTGTTCCGCCGCATGGTCGACCATCTGGCGACGGTGTTCGTCCGGCGCGACCGGCTGCCGCGCGGCTCCCGCACCGAGTTCCTGCGCAAGGCCCGTACGTACTACGCCCGTTACCGCACGCCCGGCACCGGCGCCCGCCCGCGTATTCGGCTGCGGCACACCCTGGTCCGGCTCGGCAGCCACCGCACCTATCGACTGCTGTCGCTCGGCTCCCGTCTGCGCGGACGGACCCGGAAGGTCGGCTCGTCGGTACTGCGCCGGGCGCGCGGCGCGGCCCTCCACCTGCACTACCGCATGCAGCTCCGCCTCCCGTTGCGTGCCGACCGTGCCGTCTTCTCCAGTCACCGGGGCCGCGGCTACGGCTGCAACCCGGGCGCGCTGGAGTCCGCGTTCCGCACGTTCGCGCCGCAGATCCGCACGGCGTGGATCGCGCGCCCCGAGCACCACCACACGCTTCCGGCATCGACGCGCAGGCTACGGCCCGACTCGGCCGCGTACTGGACGGCGCTGGCCCGCTCCAAGTACCTGGTGACCAATGACGGGTTCGACCGCGGGCTGGTCAAGCGGCCGGGTCAGACGGTGATCCAGACACAGCACGGGACGCCGCTCAAGCGCATGGGACTCGATCTGCAGGACCGCCCGGCGGCCGCGCGTGACACGGACTTCGCGGAGCTGCTGCGCGGCGCCGACACCTGGGACTACTGCCTGTCCGGGAACCGCCACTCCACTCTGGTGTGGGAGCGCGTCTTCCCGTCCGGATTCACCACGCTGGAGTACGGACTCCCCCGCAACGACGTGTTCCAGCAGGCGACTTCGGCGGACGTGGCGCGGCTGCGGGAGTCGCTGGGCATCCCCGAGGACGCGGTGGCGATCCTGTACGCGCCGACGTACCGCGACTACCGCCGCTCGCAGCGGCTCACCCTGGACCTGGAACGGGTACTGCGCCAACTCGGCCCGCGCTTCGTCGTGTTGACCCGCGCACACCACTCCTACGATGCGCCTCTGACACGGTCCGCCGGGGGCCGGCTCATCGACGTGTCCGGCCACCCGAGCATCGAATCGCTCTGTCTTGCCTCGGACGCACTCGTCACCGACTACTCGTCGCTGATGTTCGACTACGCCAACCTGGACCGGCCGATCGTGGTCCACGCGGACGACTGGGAGGCGTACGAGGCGGCCCGCGGCACCTACTTCGACGTGCGGGCCTTCCCGCCGGGCGCGGTCGCGCGCAGCGAGGACGAGCTGATCGACATCTTCGCGACCGGCCACTGGCGCGGCTCGCGCTCCGTTCAGTTGCGGACCGCGTTCCGCGAGCGCTTCTGCGCATACGACGACGGGCGCGCCGCCGAGCGGGTCGTACGCCGGGTGGTGCTGGGCGAGACGACGGGGCTTCCGCAGGTCACGCCCCTGGCCGAGCGACACCCCGTGCCGTCGGCCGCCGCGGCCCGGCCGGTGCCGCCCCTCGCCAGCGTGCCGCCGCCCGGCGCCGCCGTCCCCGTCACCGAGAGCCTCTGACCCGGAGTCCGCATGCCCTCCAGTCCCTCGCGGCCCACCCCCAGCCGGCCGGCCACATGGCGTCCGGCCGGGCGCCCCGGCCGCCGGCATCTCGGCTGATCCCGGCTCGGTCCGGCCCTTCCCGACCCACCCAGAGAAAGAGCAGAATGCCCCGCTTCAGCATCATCGTTCCCACTCACGGCGTCGCGGGGCGGCTGTCCCGGGCGCTGGACTCGGTGCTCGCGCAGTCCTTCGGCGACTTCGAGCTGATCCCGGTCTGCGACGCGCCGGACGCCCCGGCGTGGGCCGTCGCCGCCGAGTACGCGGCGCGGGACACCCGGGTCGCCCCGGTCCACTCGCCACCGGCGGACGGGCTGGGTGCGGCGCGCAACGCCGGGCTGGGGGCGGCGAGCGGTACGTTCGTGCTCTTCCTCGACGGCGACGACGAGCTGGTGCCGGGCGCGCTGGGTGCCCTGGAGACGCGGCTGCGGGACGAGGCGCGGCAGGACGTGGACGACGTGGACGTCCTCTACTTCGGGCACGAGCGGGTGCACTGGTGGGAGGGTGAGCCGAGCGAGCCGACGGCGGTGCTCTTCGAGAAGGCGCCCGCCGGATCCTTCACCCCCGACCAGGCCCCGCAGCTGACGGGCGTACGCCTTCCCGCATGGAGCGCCGCCTACCGTCGCGCGTTTCTCGTCGAGCACCACCTCACCTTCCCTGCCGGTCACTTCACCGACCTGGGCTGGGGTGGTCTGGTGACGTTGGCGGCCGGTCGCAAGGCAGTGCTGCGGCAGGTCGTCGTACGGCATCTGCTGCGGCGGCAGGGCAGCAGGCTCAACTCTCCCGGTGCGCACCAGCTCGAACTCCTCGACCAAGTCGACCTGGTGCTCACTCGGGCCGTCGAACAGGGCCTGCCCGCACAGCGGTTGCAGCCGCTGTTCGGGCACCTCTTCACGCTCGTCCTCAAGACGGCGGCCACTCCGCAGCGCCTTCCCGCGGGCAGCCGCCGGGCCTTCTTCCGGCGCGCGGGACGGCTCCACCGGCGCCATCGCCCGGCCGAGTTCCGGCCCCCGGCGGGCAGTCTCGGGGTGCAGCACAGGCTGCTGGCGACCGGTGCGTACAGCGCGTTCCGGGCGCTGCGCGGCGCCAACAAGGCGGCGGCGGGCGCTGCTTCGGTGGTGCCGCGGCCTCGGATGCTGCGGACGCGGGGCATCTACGCGGCCCATCTGCGCCGCGCGCTCGACGAGAACCTCGCCGTGTACTGCGCGTACTGGGGCCGCGGCTACGCCTGCAACCCGGCCGCGATCCACGCCAAGGCCCGCGAACTCGCCCCGCACATCCGCTCGGTGTTCCTCGTCGAACCGGAGGCGGTGGACTCCCTGCCCGAGGGAATCGACCACGCGGTGATCGGCAGCCGCCGCGCATGGGAGGTGCTGGCCCGCGCCAAGTACCTGATCAACAACGCCAACTTCGCGGACACGGTCGTCAAGCGCCCCGGCAGCGTGCACGTGCAGACGCAGCACGGCACCCCGCTGAAGAAGATGGGCGTCGACCAGTCGACGTACCCGGTGGTGGCGGCCGCGACCGGCAGCTTCACCAAGCTGCTGACCCGCGTGGACCGCTGGGACTACAACCTCTCCTCCAACCGGCACTCCACGGAGATGTGGGAGCGCGCCTTCCCGGGCTCGTACGAGGCCCTGGAGTACGGCTATCCGCGCAACGACGTGTACTACACGGCGACCGCCGACGAGGTGGCCCGGGTGCGGCGCTCCCTCGGGGTTCCCGAGGGCAAGCGGGCCCTTCTCTACGCGCCCACGCACCGCGACTACACCACCGGCTTCGACGCCCGGCTCGACCTGGAGGAGTTCTGCGAGGCGGTGGGCGAGGACTTCGTGGTCCTGCTGCGCGCCCACTACTTCTACGACCGGGGCACCCGCAGGAGCAGCGGCCGGATCATCGACGTGACCCGGCACCGCTCCTCGGAGGATGTGTGCCTGGCCGCCGACGCGCTGATCACCGACTACTCCTCCATCATGTTCGACTACGCCAACCTCGACCGCCCGATCGTCGTGTACGCCGACGACTGGGAGGTCTACCGGGAGACGCGGGGCGTCTACTTCGACCTGATGCAGGCGCCGCCGGGCCCGGTCGCGCGCACCCCCGACGAGCTGGCCCGTGTCTTCCGCGACGGCTCCTACGCGGACGCGGAGGCGAGGTCGCTGCGGGCCCGGTTCCGTGAGCGGTTCTGCCAGTTCGACGACGGAAGGGCCGCCGAACGGGTCGTACGGCGGGTGCTGCTGGGCGAGCCACCCGAGGCGATTTCGCCGGTGACGCCCCTGGCCGAGCGGACCCCCGCCCCCGCCGCGACGACCCTCGTAAGGAGCTGACGTGCCCCGCTTCAGCATCATCGTCCCCGTCTTCAAGGTGCAGGGCTTTCTGCGCGAGTGCCTCGACTCGGTCCTGGAGCAGTCGTTCACGGACATCGAGGTGATCGCCGTGAACGACTGCTCGCCGGACGGCTGCGGCGCGATCCTCGACGCGTACGCGGCCCGCGACCCGCGCGTGCGAGTGCTGCACCTGCCGGAGAACGTGGGACTCGGCCGGGCCCGCAACGCCGGAATGCCGTACGCCACCGGGGACTTCCTCTTCTTCCTCGACAGCGACGACACGCTCACGCCCGGCGCCCTGCGCGCGATGGCCGACCGGCTCGCGGAGACCTCCGACCCGGATGTGCTCGTCTTCGACTACGCGCGCACCTACTGGTGGGGCGGCACCCGCAGGAACGTGCTCGCGCGGGTGCTCGCGGAGGCCATCGACGGCACCTTCACCGTGGCCGAACACCCGGAGATCCTTGAGCTGTTGATGGTCGTGTGGAACAAGGTGTACCGCCGCGACTTCGTCCAGCGGCACGGCTTCGCGTTCCCGCCGGGCTACTACGAGGACACGCCCTGGACGTTCCCCGTGATGCTCAGCGCGCAGCGGATCGCCACGCTCGACCGGATCTGCCTGAACTACCGGCAGCGCCGCCAGGGCAACATTCTGTCCACCACCAGCCGTAAGCACTTCGACGTCCACGAGCAGTACGAGCGGGTCTTCGCGTTCGTCGACTCCCGTCCGGAGCTGGCGAGTTGGCGCCCGTACCTGCACCGCAAGATGGGCGAGCACTGCCTCGACATCCTCTCCAAGCCGGACCGGCTGCCCGTCGGCGACAAGGCCGAGTTCTTCCGCCGCACCGCCGAGCTCTTCCGGAAGCACCGGCCGGAGGGTCCCGTGCCCGCCGAACTGCGGGTCCTGACAGGCAGTTACGCCGGATACCGCGCCCTGCGGCAGACGGCCCGGGTCGGCAAGGGGCTCGGGGAGCGGCAGGAGCAGGCGCGCAGGGCGGTCGCCGGGCGGATCAAGCGGGGCTGGTCGAAGCTCGACGAACGCCGGGCGCTGGACCCGGACTTGGCGATGTACTCGGCGTTCTCGCACCGCGGCGTGCTCGGTGATCCCGCGGCCGTGTACGCCAAGGCGCGTGAACTCGCCCCGCACATCCGCGGAGTGTGGGTGGTGCGCGAGGAGCAGGTGCCGCTGCTGCCGCCCGGCGTCGAGCACGTCACCCCGGACTCGCCGCGCTACCGCCAGGTCACCGCCCGGGCCACGTACTTCGTCAACAACGTCAACTGGCCCGGCTCCCTGGTCAAGCGCCCCGGCAGCGTGCACATCCACACCCACCAGGGCACCCCGCTGAAGTACATGGGCGCCGACCTGCTGGACAAGCCGGGCGCACGGCAGGGCTTCGACGTGCCGCAGATGCTGCGCCGCGCCGACCGCTGGGACCACAGCCTGGTCGCCAACCGCCACTCGGAACTGGTCTGGGACCGCGCCTACCCCTGCCACTTCACCTCGCTGCGCACCGGCAGTCCGCGCAACGACGTCCTGGTGCGCGCCACTTCGGACGACGGGCTCGCGGTCCGCGCCCGGCTGGGCATCCCGGCCGGTCACCGGGTGGTGCTGTACGCGCCGACGCGCCGTGACTACATCCGCGGCGGCCACATCGACCGCGTCGACCTCGCCCGGTTCGCCGAGGACCTGGGCGAGGGCACCATCCTCGTCGTACGGCTGCATCCCTCGCTCGCGGACGGGCCGGCGCGCGGTCTCGGCCTGGCCGATCTGCACCGGCGGGGGGTCGTGGTGGACGCGACGGACGAGCCGCGCGTCGAGGATCTGATGCTCGCCTCCGACGTCCTGGTCACGGACTACTCGGCCCTCATGTTCGACTACGCCAACCTGGACCGGCCGATCGTGATCCACGCCGACGACTGGGGTGCGTACGCGGCGAGCCGTGGTGCCTACTTCGACATCACCGCCGACGCGCCCGGTCATGTGTCCCACTCCTACCGGGAGTTGGCGTGGCTGTTCGCGTCCGGGGCCTGGCAGGACGCGGAGTCGGCGCGGTCGCGGGCCGGATTCCGCGAGCGGTTCTGCGCGTTCGACGACGGGCGGGCCGCCGAGCGGGTGGTGCGCACGCTGATGCTCGGCGAGCGCGTCGAGGAGCCGGTCTCCGTCCCGGCGCCCACCCGGCCCGCCGCTCACGACCTCCTCGCCTCCTCGTGAAGCCATTCCGCATGAACCCGCTCCGCATGAACCCGCTCCTCGTGAAATCGCTCCTCGCGAAGCCGACCCTCGTGAAGCCCCGTTCCTGGGTCCTCCTCCTGGCCGCCGTCTTCGCCGTCCTCCAACTCGCCAACGTCACCGGCCGGGACACCCCCGACACCAAGAACTACCTCTCGTACGCGCTGAGTCTGCGCGGCGACAGCAAGCAGGACGCCGCCACCGCCACCATCGACTACGCCTGCGCCGGGAAGGCGTCCATCGCACGCCGCAACCAGAGCGTCGACGTGGTGCGCTTCCACGCGCCGAGCCCGACCCGGCGGGTCTTCGTGGAGTGCCGGGGCTACGAGCACTGGGTGGTCGCGAAACGGCTGCGCGCCGGGCAGACGGGCGGGCACACCGTGCCGTTCATGCCGCCCCGCTTCATGCGGATCTTCGAGGTGCGGCCCGGCTATCCGGTGTTCCTGGTGCCGTTCATCACGGTGCTGGGGGTGACGTGGGGGCTGTGGGCCGCGGGCGTGGCCGTCACGGTCGTGGGCGGCGTCCTCGCGTTCCTGGTCCTGCGCACCCTGCGGGCGTCCCTGCCGCCGGCCCTGACCGGCCAGGCGCTCTTCTACGTCCTGCCGTGCGGGACGACCGCCATGCGGCCGATGACCGAGGGCCTGCTGCTGACGCTGACCCTGGCGGCGTTGTGGGGCTGCGCGCTGGCGCTGGAGGGCCGCACGCGGGCCGGAACGGCGCTGGTCGGCGGGTCGCTGCTCGCGCTCTTCACCGTCAAGCACTCACAGTCGCTGTTCCTCGGGGTGTGCCTGGCGGGGGCGTGCGCCGCGATCGGTGTCCGGCGTGGGGTGCGCGCCGGACTCGTACGACACGAGGGCCCCCTGAAGACGGCCGGGCAGCTGTGGCAGGCGCTCGGGCGGCCGCTGCGGTCCCTCGCGGTGGCGGCGTCCTGCGCGGCCGTGGGCACGGTTCTCGTGGCCGAGGTGCTGCACTACCCGTCCGAGTCGGAGAGCCTCCAGGACCTGCTCACCAACCACTTCGCCCGCCCCGACCGCACCCGCCTGTGGCCGGAGTTCCTCCACCTGGAGTTCGACTTCTGGGTGGAGTGGCTGCGCCGCCGGCTCTGGGACCCGCTGTTCCTGACGGCCGTACTGGCGTCCGCCTGGGGGGCGATCCGGCACCGCCCGGCCTTCGGCGTCCTCCTGCTGGGGGCCGCGTTCACCGGGGTCCTCAACCAGGCCGGGCACCCCGACATCAACATCTACGGGGACCGGCTGATCGTGCTGGTGTGGCTGCTGCCGGTGGTCGGGCTGCCGCTGCTGCTGGGGCATGCCGTACACCCGTGGTCCCGGACGTCGGGCACGGTGCCGGCCCCGCTGCGCAGGGACACCACGGTCGCCCGATGAGGTGACACCCGGCCATGTCGTCGCCGTCGGCGGGAATATACGACGAATGCCTCGAACCGCCGCGTCCCGTCGCCCCGCCCCCTCCCTCCGGTGAGCGTCGGCCTCGTCGTGCGGCGGGCCGTGCGCGGCGCGACTGCGCTGCGCGGTGGCCGGACCTGGCACCCGACGCCGTACCAGGTCTTCGGCTTTCTGTTCTTCCTGGTGATGACGCTGGCGTACTGGCGCGTGCCGCTGTGCTGCGACGCCGGGCAGCACGCCGCGGTCGTCGAACGGCTCAGGGCGAACCTGCTCCATCCGGCCCATCCGACGGCGGACCTGCCGGGTGCGGGCAGCGCGTACTACTCGCCGTACGCCGTCGCGGAGGGCGCCTTCGCCCGGCTGACGGGGCTGACGGGCTGGGCGTTGGTGCGGCTCGCCGGGCCGCTGAACCTGCTGGTGCTGCTGACCGGCCTGGGCTGCCTCGTGCGCGTGCTGACGCCCCGCCCGTGGGCGCCGGTCCTCGCGCTGTTCGCGGTGACGCTCCTGTCGGGCGCCGAGCGGGCCGGGTGGAGCGGCTCCCTCGGGCTGATGGCCCTGACCGGCAACCTCGGCTATCCGTCGACGTGCGCAATCGGTCTGACCTTCTGGGCCTGGGCGCTGACGGGATCGCGGGCGCGCGGCGCGGGGCTGGTGCGGTACGTCGGGCCGAGCGGGCTGCGCAGTGTGGCCGGGTACGCGGGGCTCGGGGCGCTGTACGGGCTGATCCTGCTGATCGACCCGGTCACGGCCGTCGCGGCGGTGCTCGGCGCGGTGGCGTTCGTCGCGGGGTGGCAGCGGGAGTGGCGGGCGGCCGTGACGGGCCGGTGGGCGCTGGCCGGTGCCGTGGCGCTGCTCGTCGCCGCCTGCTGGCCGTACTTCGACGCGTTCGCACCGCCGGCGGGCGACGGCGGGCGGCCCTACGCCTACCAGGGGATGCCCGGGCACGTCTGGCCCGCGCTGGTCGGGCTGCCGGCGCTGTGGGCGCGGGCCCGTCGTGCACGGCGCGATCCGCTGGTGCTGCTGTGCGCGCTGCAGTGCCTGGCGCCGGCGTACGGCTGGGCCTGCGGGCAGGGAGCGTACGGCGGCATCCTGGGGCTGACTCTGGTGGCACCGCAGCTCGCGCTCGCCGTGGAGTTTGCTGCGCCCCGGCCGTGGAGTGCGCCGCGACGGGCGCTGGGCTGGGTGACCGCGGCCGTCGTGTGCGCCGGATTCCTCACGGTGCACGCGGGGGCGGTCGTGCCGCGCGCGCTCGATCCGGTCGGCTTCGGGCAGCCGCCGCGCCGGCCGACGTACGACTGGGCCGCGCGGTACATCAGGCCGGGCGAGGCGGTCGTCGCCGACGGGTACGACGCCGTGCGCCTGATCCCGGGTTACGGCGCGGACCTCGCGGCGCCCGTCCTGCCCGACCGCGCCCTGGACGAGGGCGAGCGGCTGCGACGGCTCGCGGCGGTCCGTGCCTACCTCGACCCGGCGTCCACCCGCGCCCTGCGCACCACCGTCGCCCGCCGGTACCACGTCCGCTGGCTGCTGTTGACGCGCCGGCGGCGGGTGCCCGAGGAGGCGACGGTGGTGGCGTGGAGTCGCGAGACCGGCGAGGTGCTGGCGCGGGTCGGCGACAGCGGGCGCACTACTCGATGACGAGCTCGACCGGGATGTTGCCGCGGGTCGCGTTGGAGTAGGGGCAGACCTGGTGGGCCTGGTCGACGAGCTTGCGGCCCGTCTCGGCGTCGACGGACTCGGGCAGCTCCACACGCAGCGTGACGGCCAGGGCGAAGCCCACGCCCTCCTTGTGGAGGCTGACCTCACCGGTGACCGCGGCGTCGCTGACGTCGACCTTCGCGGCGCGGCCGACGACACCCAGGGCGCTGGCGAAACAGGCGGCGTAACCGGCGGCGAACAGCTGCTCCGGGTTGGTGCCCTGACCGCTGCCGCCGAGCTCCGCCGGCGGTGCCAGCTCGACGTCGAGCTTGCTGTCGGAGCTGTACGCACGGCCGTCACGGCCGTGGGTGGCGGTGGCGACGGCGGTGTAGAGCGCGCTCATGGAAACCATCCCTCTCAAGTCAAGATCCTGTCGGGGCGGCCTGTCCGGACCGCCTCACGAACACAATTAGAGCACGCAATTCAGTTGTGCACAACTAAATGGCGTACCAGGTCTATCCTGGAGGCATGACCGCCACACCCCTCCCGCCCACCGAGGCACCGTCGGCCGAGGACTACCTGCGCCTCGACCAGCAGATCTGCTTCTCCCTGAACGCCGCGTCGCGCGCCTTCAACGGCGTCTACCGCGTCGTCCTCAAGGACCTCGGGCTCACCTATCCCCAGTACCTGGTGATGCTGGTGCTGTGGGAGCACGGCGAGCTGCCCGTCAAGAAGCTGGGCGAGCACCTGCGGCTCGACTCCGGAACGCTGTCACCGCTGCTCAAGCGGCTGGAGACGGCCGGTCTGGTCCGCCGCGAGCGCAGCGCCCACGACGAGCGCTCCGTGCACGTCCACCTCACCGACGAGGGCACGGCGCTGCGTGAACGCGCCCTGCTCGTCCCGCGCCGGATCGCCGCCGCGACAAGCCTGAAGCTCACCGAGATCGAGGAACTGCGGACCCGCCTCGACCGGCTGACCTCGGCGCTGGACTCGGCGGAGCTGGACCCCTCCGCGCCGGAGGACGCGCCGGGCTGCGGTTAGGGCAGCTCCGGGCCGAGGGAGTCGGTGGGTGGGCGGCGTACGAACAGACGCAGCGTCGCGCCCCTGCGGGCGATCTCCTCGCGGGGCACGAACTCCTCGTCGACCACGGCGAGTTTGACCCGCTCGGCGGGGTCCCGGGGATACCAGGCCGGCCGCAGCGCGAACCGCTCGGTGACCACCCACACATGGTCGAGCCGTGCGAGCCGCCGCCGCAGCTCCCGCGGCCCCGCCTCGACGCCGTAGAGCGTCCCGGACTGCGCCGCCGGCACCGCGAGCGCGACGTCCCGCACCCCGCGGAACGCCTCGGGGTACGCCAACGCCGAGCGTCGCCCGATCGACGGCAGGAACAGGACGGGCTCCCCGGGCCGCAGCGTGCGCGCGGCGACGGCGGGGAGCGCCGCGAGGTTGTCGGGGCGGCCCTCGGGGGCGCGGTCCTCGCGCAGGAGGGGGAGCTGCCAGGCGAGGACGAGGGCGACGGCCAGGACGCCGACGGCAGGGGCGAGGGGGGCGGCGAGCCGTCCGGGCGACCGCTCCGCGTCCCGCGGCCCGCACGCCTTCCACAGCCGGGCGGCGGCGCCCGCCAGCCGGTCGGCGCCCGCGGCAGCGAGCAGCGGCGCCCCCGCCAGGGCGTACAGCACGTACCGCTCGTCGTACAGCGGCACGACACGGGACACGGCGAAGAGCGCCGCGGGCGGGAGCATCATCAGCGGCAGGGCGACCGCCGCGAGGGACGGTGTTCCCGGCCGCCGTTCGCGGGACGGGCGCAGCGCCACGGCGATGAGCACCAGGTACGGCACGACGACGGGCTCGGCGGGTCCCGTGAACTCCCGCAGCAGATGCTCCGCGCTGCCCGCCCCCGGCACCGCCAGCCACGCGACCTGCGCCGACTGCGCGTGCGAGACGAGGGCCAGCGGCAGCAGGGCCAGGAGCGCGGCGCCGGCGGCGCAGGCCCATCCGCGCCACACCCGCCAAGGCACCCGCGCCGTCGCCAGGGTCGCCGCGTGCGCGAGGAGCAGCACCACCGCGAGTTCGTGCAGCAGACATGTGACGGCGACGGCTCCGGCGTACGCCCCCCAGCGCGCGGGGCGCGGCGACCGGAGGGTCTCCACCAGGAGCAGCGTCGCCCCTACCGCACCGGCCGCGACCAGCGCGTACGACCGTCCTTCCTGCGCGTAGTACCCGCCGAGCGGCGTCACGGCGTACAGCAGGCCCGCCCACAGCCCGACCCGCGGGCGGCCCAGGCGTACGCCGAGGGCGGCCACGAAACCCGCGGTCGCGGCGGCCCCGCAGACCGAGGGGAGGCGGAGGGCGATCTCGCTCGGGTGCGGGGCGAGTGCGGCGTGCATGAGCAGGTAGTAGAGGCCGTGGACGGCGTCCACGTTGTGCAGCAGGTGCCAGATCTGCGGCACGGAGCGCCGTGCGACCTGGAAGGTGACCGCCTCGTCGCGCCACATGCCGCCGCGGTCGAGGCCCCAGAGGCCGACGCCGAGCATGACGAGCACGGGCACGCAGACGGCGACGAGCGAGGGCAGACGCGCGGCCGCGGAGGCAGCTGCGGGTGCGGCCGTGGCCTCCGGGAGCGTGACATCCGACCGCCGGGCCCGCGTGATCCCCATGAGACTCATCACGGGCCCGATTTTGTGCGATGAGAAAACCTTTGAAGGGTATTGACAGCGTATCGTCCGTTATTCCCCATCCGTGCGGCTTACGATGCGGCGTTGATGAGAGCTTCGACGATCACTTCCGCGCCGCCCGCACTCCCCGCCCCTTCCTCCACCGCCGCTGCACGCAGCCCGCTGCTCCCCCTCACCAGCCTGGCCGTCGGCTGGCTCGCCACCCGCGGCGCGATGCTGTGGCTGCTCGCCCACGACAGCCTCGCCCGGCTCGGCGGCGGCGGGGTGTCGCACGAGGTGAACCGGCTGTACTTCCGCTGGTACGGCGTCCTGTCGCACGGCTCCTATCCGGTGGACGACCGGATGTGGCAGTACCCGCCGGGCGCCGGACCGGTGCTGCTCTCGCCCGCGCTGCTGCCGGGGCTGACGTACTTCCAGGCGTTCGTGGCGCTCACGCTCGTGGCGGACGGTGCGATCGCGATCGCGCTGGCGCGCGCGGGCACCCGCCCCCGGGACGGGAGGCACCCCCAGGCGCGCACGCTCCACGGCGCGCTCCTGTGGGTCGCCGCGCTCCCCCTGCTCCTGCACATCCCGCTGGCCCGCTACGACGTCCAGGTCACCGCCTTCGCCGTCATCTCCCTGTTGATGTCGGCGCGCTCCACGCGCGCGTGCGGCGCGTTCGCGGCGCTGGGCGCCCTGGTGAAGGTCTGGCCGGCACTCGCACTGCTGGGCACGCCGAGAGGGCGTACGACACGGGAGGCGTGGACGTCGGCGGCGGTCACGGCGGCCGCGCTGCTCGTCGCGCTGGCCACGCTGTTCAGCAACCCGTTCGACTTCCTGCGCCAACAGGGCGGCCGGGGCGTGCAGATCGAGTCGCTCGGCGGCACGGCACTGGCCTTCGCCCGGCACGCCGGCTGGCAGGGCACCGTGCGCTACCGGTACGGCGCCATGGAGTTCGTCGGCCCGTACGTCTCGACGGTCGCGGCCGTCTCCCTCACCCTCACCCTCGCCGCCTTCGCGCTCCTGCTGCTGTGGCGGATGCGCGCACGGCGCTGGACGCCCGCGACCCCGTACGACGCCGCACTCGCCGCCGTGCTCCTGTTCACCGTGACGAGCCGGGTGATCAGCCCCCAGTACATGGTGTGGCTGCTCGGTCTGTCCGCCGTGTGCCTGACCTCGCGGCACACCACACAGCGCCCGGTGGCGGCGCTGGTGGTGGCGGCGACGGCGGTCAGCTCCGTGGCGTATCCCGTGCTGTACGGGGAGGTCATGGCCTGCACCTGGACGGGCTGCCTGCTGATGTTCGTCCGCAACGGCCTGCTGGCGTCGGCGGCGGTCCTGGCCTTCGCCCGCCTCTGGCGTTCGGGCCGCGCACCTGCCGCGGGACGCCCGGATGGTGAGGAATGACCGACAGCGCGCG
This sequence comes from Streptomyces sp. SAS_270, assembly GCF_052543295.1. Lineage (NCBI taxonomy): Bacteria > Bacillati > Actinomycetota > Actinomycetes > Kitasatosporales > Streptomycetaceae > Streptomyces > Streptomyces sp. SAS_270. The sequence continues at coordinate 35,431 of NZ_JBMNDS010000062.1, read as the reverse complement.
TCGCGCCCCCGCCCGCCTGCTTCACTGATACGCGACCGCCGCAGGCGCGCACGCAGAGACACCGAGAGGGGATCGCCCGACATGACCACCTGGCTGATCACAGGGGGCGCCGGATACATCGGCGCACACGTCGTCCGGGCGATGCGCGAGGCGGGCGAACAGGCCGTGGTCTACGACGACTTGTCCACGGGCATCGCCGAACGGGTCCCCGACGGCGTCCCGCTGGTCGTCGGTTCCACCCTCGACGGCGAGCTGCTGGCCCGGGCCCTGAAGGAGCACGCGGTCACCGGCGTCGTACACCTGGCGGCGAAGAAGCAGGTCGGCGAGTCCGTGGACCTTCCCCTGCACTACTACCGCGAGAACGTGGAGGGCCTGCGGGTGCTGCTGTCCGCCGTGACGGACGCCGGGGTTCCCTCCTTCGTGTTCTCCTCCTCAGCGGCGGTGTACGGGATGCCGGACGTGGATCCGGTGACGGAGGAGACGCCGTGCGCGCCGATGAGCCCGTACGGCGAGACAAAGCTCGTGGGTGAGTGGCTGGTGCGTGCCACGGGCCGGGCGACGGGCCTGTCCACGGCGTCCCTGCGCTACTTCAACGTGGCGGGGGCTGCCGCGCCCGAGCTGGCGGACACCGGCGTCTTCAACCTCGTCCCGATGGTCTTCGAGAAGCTCACCGACGGTGCGGCGCCGCGTGTCTTCGGCGACGACTACGCCACCACCGACGGCACCTGCGTCCGCGACTACATCCACGTGGTGGACCTGGCGGAGGCCCATGTCGCCGCCGCCCGGCGCCTGTCCGCCGCCCCGGGCACGGACATGACCCTCAACATCGGCCGCGGCGAAGGCGTTTCGGTCCGCGAGATGATCGACCGGATCAACGCGATCACCGGCTACGACCTGCCCCCGACGATCACCGCCCGCCGCCCGGGCGACCCGGCCCGGGTCGTCGCCTCGGCCGACCGCATCGCGGCAGAGCTGGGCTGGACGGCGAAGCACGACGTCGAGGACATGATCACGTCGGCCTGGGAGGGCTGGGTGCGGCTGCACCCGGAGGCGGCCCGCGCCTGACTGGCCGTCAGCTATGCGCCTACTGCCACCGGTTCGGGGAACGTGACACCGGTCAGTTCCTCCGAGGCCGTCCACAGGCGCAGCGCCGACACCGGGTCGCTGGCCGCGGCGGAGCGGCCGACAAGGGCCGGGGCGCCGCGCATCTCGCCGAAGCCGTCGGGTCCGACGTAGCTCGCGCCGGGGAGGTCCTGGACGGCGGCGTAGAGCGTGGGCAGGGCGCCCGCCTTGTTGTCCTGGGCGATGAACCGGTTGCCCACCTTCATGAGGACGCGGCGCAGCGCGCTGGCGTCGTGGCCCTGGAGGCCGGTGGAGGCCCAGCCGGGGTGCGCGGCCAGGGCGCGTACGGACGAGCCCGCCTCGGCGAGGCGGCTCTGCAGCTCCAGGGTGAACAGCAGGTTGGCCAGCTTGGACTGGCTGTACGCGGTGATCGGCGCGTACTCGCCGGTGAGGTTCAGGTTGGCGAAGTTGATGCGCGGGCTGCCCGGCATCTTGTGCGCGCCGGACGACACGGTGACCACGCGGTCGGTGATGTGCGGCAGCAGCAGGTTGGTCAGGGCGAAGTGCCCGAGGTGGTTGGTGCCGAACTGCGTCTCGAAGCCGTCCTTGGTGCTCGACTCCGGGACGTTCATGACGCCGGCGTTGTTGACGAGCAGGTCCAGGCGGCCCTGCCAGCCGGCGGCGAACTCGCGCACGGAGGCGAGGTCGGCGAGGTCCAGGCGGCGCACTTCGACGCTGCCCTTGACGGTGGCCGCGGCCGCCTCGCCGCGCCCCACGTCCCGTACGGCGAGCACCACATGGGCGCCCGCGCCGGCCAGCGCCTCGACGGTGGCGATGCCGAGTCCGCTGTTGGCGCCCGTGACGACGGCCGTGCGGCCGGTCTGGTCGGGGATGTCGCTCGCGTTCCACTTCCGGTTGTCTGCCATGCCCGCCAATGTAGGCGTCGCCAACAATGCTGTCAATGCCAACAATGATGTCGGCGCCAACAATGTAGACGGTGACTGCATGACCGATACACTCACGTCATGCAGACTCGTCGCTACCACCACGGAGACCTGCGCGCCGCGCTACTGACCCGCGCCGAGGAGACCCTCCGCGAGAAGGGCCCGGCCGAGCTGTCCCTGCGCGAGCTGGCCCGCGACCTCGGTGTCAGCCACGCCGCGCCGAGCCGTCACTTCAAGGACAAGCAGGCCCTGCTGGACGGGCTGGCCCTGCTCGGCTTCGACCGGCTCGGAGCGACCCTGGGCGCCTCTCAGGAGGGGGTGGGCAGCGCGTTCGCCGACCGGATCGACGCCTTCGCCCGCGCCTACGTCGGCTTCGCCGGCGACAACGCCGAGCTGCTGGACCTCATGTACTCGATCAAGCACGACCCGTCGGCGTCCGAAGACCTCGTCAATGCCTCCCAGCAGCTGGGCATCCTGGCCCTCGCCGTGATCACCGAGGGTCAGCGCGCCGGCGAGGTGCGCGAAGGATCGGTGGAGAGCATCGCCACCCCGATCTTCAGCACCCTCCACGGCTTCGCCAGCCTCGCCGTCAGCGGCTCCCTCCCCGAAGGGGCGGTCGAGTCCGGCCTGAACGACATCACCGCCTACGTCCTGCGCGGCTGCGCCCCGGACGCACGCGGATGAGCACGCCGGATGCCTCCACGGGAGCGATCCTGGGCTCCGCCGTGGGCGACGCCCTCGGCGCACCCTTCGAGTTCGGACCCGAAGGGGCGTTCAGTGCACGCTTCCCGGCGGCGGGACACGGCGGCGAGATGTGCGGAGGCGGCGGCTGGGATCCCGGCGAGGCCACCGACGACACACAGATGGCCGTCCTGGTGGGCGAGTCGCTCCTCGAGTGCGGTGAGCTCCGGCTCCCGGATGTCTTCCGGCGGTTCCAGCGATGGGCGGCGTCGGACCCCAAGGACATCGGTCTGCAGACCGAGGCGGTCCTCGGCAGCGGCGACCCCTGGGACCTCGCCGCCTCCCTGCATTTCCAGGCCGGCCAACGGGCGGCGGGGAACGGGGCGTTGATGCGGGCCGCCACCTCCGCCGTGCACTTCGCGCGGGACGGGCGGGAGGCCACCATGGAGGCCGGGCGCCGCATCGCCGCCCTCACGCACGGAGACCGGGCCGCCTGGGAGGGTACGGCCGTCTTCCACGAGCTGGTCCGCGTCGCGCTGGACGGCGCCGACCCGCTCGCCGCGCTGCCCGAGACGCTCGCGCTCGTCCACCCCGACCACCGCGAGCGGTACGGCGTGGTCCTCGCCCCGGACTGGCACCCCGACCTCGCCACCGAGTTCAACGGCGCCGTCTGGCCGTGCCTGGGCTCCGCCGTCTGGGCCCTGCGGACCACCTCCTCCTACGAGGACGCCGTACGCGCGGCCGTCGACCTCGGCGGCGACACGGACACCGTCGCCGCCGTGACGGGCGGCCTGGCGGGAGCCGTGTACGGGGCGGGCGCCATCCCCCGGCGGTGGACCGAGCCGCTGCACGTGCCGCTGCCGGGATTCGGCGACCGGGTGCTGAGGGCGGCGGAACTGACGGAGCTGGCGCGCAGGTTGGCCGGCTGAGGATTCGGCGGCGCCTGCGATCGTTTTCGTGTTTTGGGGAGAAAACTCCACCGCGCGAGCGGCCCGCGGGCGGCATGGTTGATCCCGGAAGGTCCACCGCACCCCGCTCGGAAGGAAACGCCGCTCATGAGGCCGCTGCTCTGGTTCGTGTTCCTCGTCGCCCTCGGCGCCAACATCGCGAGCAGTAACACGTTCGACGGTACGCAGGAGGTCCTGGCCAGCGTCGCCACCGGCAGCGTCTCGCTCGCGGCCGGCCTCGGTCTGCTCGCGACCCGCCGCCGCCCGGGCGCCTGAGCCCCGGAGGCCTACAGCGCCTTGAGCGCCGCCGCCGTGGCCCGTGCCAGGCTCGGCAGGTATCCCTTCGGCGGCTTCGGTGCGCGCACGACCACCGAACGCCAGTACAGCGGCCCGGAGATGACGTCGAGCGCGAGGTCCGCGTCGATGTCCTCGCGGACCTCGCCGCGCGCGGCCGCGGCCGCCACGATCCCGCTCGCGACCCCCTGCTGCCCCTCGCGCAGCGCCTTCTGCATGGCCTCGGCGATCTCCGGGTTGCGAGCCGCCTCGGCCTGCAGGTCCGGAATGATCTGGCCGGCCACGGGGTGACGCAGGGCGCGTGACATGACCTCGTAGAGCAGCCGCAGGTCCCCTTCGAGGGACCCCGTGTCCGGCGCGGGCAGGCCCTGCACCGCCACCGCCGAGACCAGATCCAGCACCAGGTGCAGCTTGGACCGCCAGCGGCGGTACACCGCCGTCTTGCCGACGCCCGCGCGGCGCGCGATGCCCTCGATGGACATGCGCGCGTACCCGACAGCCGCGAGTTCCTCGAAGACCGCGGCCTGGATGGCCTCGGTCACATCCTCCCGGAGCACGGCCGCCCCCGCGGGGGCCCTGCGGCGCGGCCGCGTCGGGGCGGAGTCGGCGTTGGTCGTCATACGGACCAGCATAGGGCGTTACGACGAAACGGTTGCGTTCCGACGTGGAAACGCCCTACTCTCACGTTGCGACGATACGGTCCCGTCCCGACGTAAGAAGACGGCAAGGACGACGTAAGAAACGTCCCAGGGCGGACCGCGCACCCCACACCCCCCGAGCGAAAGCAGCGGATGTGAGCCAGGTCCTCGACACACCGCCCCCCGCGACCGCGACACCCCCGACGGCCGAGACCGCCGAAGCACTCGCCGCCCGTTACGGCCTGGCCGTCAGCGGCGCCCGCCCGACCCTGCCCGCGTACGTCCGCCAGCTGTGGGCGCGGCGCCACTTCATCACCGCCTTCGCCACCGCCAAGCTCACCGCCCAGTACAGCCAGGCGAAGCTCGGCCAGGTCTGGCAGGTGATGACCCCCCTGCTGAACGCGGCGGTCTACTACTTCATCTTCGGCGTGCTGATGAACACCAAGCGCCATGTGGCGGACTTCGTGCCGTTCCTGGTCACCGGCGTCTTCATCTGGACGTTCACGCAGAGCTCGATCATGACGGGCACCCGGGCCATCGCCGGCAACCTGGGCCTGGTGCGCGCGCTGCACTTCCCGCGCGCCGCGCTGCCCGTCTCCTTCGCCCTCCAGCAGCTCCAGCAGCTGCTGTTCTCGATGGCCGCGCTCGTCGTGATCCTGCTCTGCTTCGGCGTTCCGCTCAGCGCCTCCTGGCTGCTCGCGGTGCCCGTCCTGGTGCTGCAGTTCGTCTTCAACGCGGGCGTCGCGATGATCGTGGCCCGGCTCGGCGCCAAGACACCGGACATCGCGCAGCTGATGCCGTTCGTGCTGCGCACCTGGATGTACGTGTCCGGCGTCATGTGGAGCCTCGACAAGATGCTGGCCGGCCGCTCCCCTCTCCTGAAGGACGCGCTGCAGTGCAACCCGGCCGTCGTCTACATCGACCTGATGCGGTACGCCCTGATCGACAGCTTCCACTCCAGCCAGTTGCCGCCCCACGTGTGGGCGCTGGCGACGGGCTGGGCGCTGCTCGCCGGCGTCGGCGGTTTCATCTACTTCTGGAAGGCTGAGGAGACGTACGGCCGTGGCTGACATCAACAAGGGCATCGACGAGAGCGCCGACAGGGCCGTCGACGAAGGCATGAGCGGCGACTTCACCCCGGGCGCGTCCCCGGGCCCCACCGACGCGAAGATCCCCACCGTCATCGCCGCCGGCGTCGACATCGTCTACCGCGTCAACGGCACGGGCGCGGGCCGCGGCAGCGCCACCGCCGCGCTCAACCGCATGCTGCGCCGCAGGCAGACCGAGCAGGCCTCGGGCGTCCGCAAGGTGCACGCCGTGCGGAACGTGTCCTTCACCGCGTACCGCGGCGAGGCCATCGGTCTGATCGGCACCAACGGCTCCGGAAAGTCGACCCTCCTCAAGGCGGTCGCCGGACTGCTCCCCGTCGAGAACGGCAAGATCTACACCGACGGCCAGCCCTCCCTGCTCGGCGTCAACGCGGCCCTGATGAACGACCTGACCGGCGAGCGGAACGTCTTCCTCGGCGGCCTCGCCATGGGCATGTCCCGCGAGCAGATCAAGGAGCGCTACGAGGACATCGTCGACTTCTCCGGCATCAACGAGAAGGGCGACTTCATCACGCTGCCCATGCGGACGTACTCCTCCGGCATGGCGGCCCGGCTGCGCTTCTCCATCGCCGCTGCCAAGGACCACGACGTCCTGATGATCGACGAGGCCCTCGCCACCGGCGACCGCTCCTTCCAGAAGCGCTCCGAGGCCCGCATCCGCGAACTGCGCAAGCACGCGGGCACGGTCTTCCTGGTCAGCCACAACAACAAGTCGATCCGCGACACCTGCGACCGCGTCCTGTGGCTGGAGCGCGGCGAACTGCGCATGGACGGCCCCACGGAGGACGTCCTCAAGGAGTACGAGGCGTTCACCGGCGGAAGCGACAAGCCGGCGAAGAGCGCGAAGCCGGCCCCGAAGGCAGTGGCCGTCGCCTGAGGCGTGCCAGGGACGGCGGCCGTCGCCCGGACCCGTCAGGGGCGGCGGCCGTCGTGCTGGAACACCCACGTCCGGTAGACCAGGAAGCGGAACGCCGAGGCGAGGACGATGGAGACGGCCTTGGCGATGTTCGAGCCGTACGGGCCGTCCATGCCCAGGCCGTGGTAACCGGCGTAGAAGAGCACGGTCTCCATCGCGACGCCGAGGCCGCTGAAGACGAAGAACAGCACGATCTGGCGGCGGGTTCGCGAGGCCCGGTCGCGGTAGGCGAAGAAGCGGAAGCCGACGTAGTTGGTGGCCATGGCGACGCAGCTGGCGAGCACCGTGGCGGGCGTCGGCCACCACTTCAGGCCGTGCAGCAGAAGGTTGAAGACGAGGAAGTTGACCGCGACTCCGCTGCCGCCGACGACGCCGAACCTCGCGACTTCGAGGACGAGCCGACGCGCCCGCGCCAGGCCCCCGGGGCGGGCGGCGGCGGGCGGGTCCGCAGGCGGGTCTGCGGGCGGGGCGCTCTCGGGGACACGGCGGCCGGTGGCGGCCCGCCCCTCGGAGAGGTTCACAGTCACGGGTCCGAGCCTCCACACGATCCGTCTGACAATCGGGCCAACCTTAGCTGAAATATCCCTTTTAGCAGTAAAAGGTAAGTTCCGAGCTTGAATTCCCCAAGGCGCGAACAAGAGAATCAGGCAGGCCGAAGGGGCCGAAGAGACGGGGGGCCGAGCCATGCAGAGCGCGCTGCCGAAGCCGTTGCGGCCGGAGGATCCACGGGAGATCGCCGGGTACCCGCTGCGCGCCCGGATCGGCGAGGGCGGCATGGGCACCGTCTACCTCTCGCACACCCGCGGCGGCCAGCCGGTCGCCCTGAAACTGGTGCGCCGCGAGTACGCGGACAGCCCCGAGTTCCGGGAGCGCTTCGCCCGTGAGGTGGCCGCCACCCGCCGGGTCTCCGGCTACCACCTGGTCCCCGTCGTCGACCACGACGCCTCCGGCGAACGGCCCTGGCTCGCCACCCGGTACGTCCCGGGCGTGCCCCTCGACGAGGCCCTGCGGGCGCACGGCCCGCTCCCGGTCCCCGCCGTGCTGCAACTGCTCGCCTGCACCGCGTACGCGCTCGACTCCGTCCACACGGCCGGAGTGATCCACCGCGACATGAAGCCGGGCAACCTGCTGCTCGCGGCGGACGGCCCCTGGCTGCTCGACTTCGGCATCGCGCGGGCCGCCGGTGCCGCGACGCTCACCACCGCGGGCCGGCTGGTGGGCACCCCGCGCTACATGTCCCCCGAGCACGCCCTCGGGCGCCCGGTGACCTCCGCGGCCGACGTCTTCGCGCTCGGACTGCTCGCCGCCGAGGCCTCCACCGGACAGCATCCCTTCGGCCGCGGCAACGGCCTCGCGATCGCCGCGCGCATCGCGGGCACCGAACAGCAGCCACCCGCCCTCGACGGCATGCAGCGCCCCCTCCTCGACGTCGTACGCCGCTGCCTGGCCGCCGATCCGGCCGCCCGGCCCTCCGCCGCCGAACTCGCCGAGCACTGCGCGGGCGCCGCCCGCCGGGACGTACGGGACTTCACCGGCTGGCTGCCCGGCCCGGTCGCGACGCACGTGAACACCATCGAGGCCTCGCTGCGCACCCTCGACCTCGCCGAGGCCCCGACCGTGCGGGCCGTGCCGCCGACGGCCCCGCTGACCGTGCGGGACGCGGAGTGGCAGCGGCGGGTGCGCCGGGAACCGTAGCGGACGGGTGAAGCGGGGAACCGAACGCGCCCACGGGATGTCGTAGGCGGCGTATAAGCTCTGAGCGCTCAAGTGTCAGGAGCGGCACAGGAGTCAGGCAGCGCACGGGGGAGGCTCCCATCACTACCAGCACAGGCGACATCCTCAGTCCCCTGGGGCCGCAGGACCCGAGAGAGACCGCCGGGTACCACCTGCTGGCGCGGATCGGCGAGGGCGGTATGGGCACCGTCTACCTCTCGCGCACCCGCGGCGGGCAGCCGGTCGCCCTGAAGGTGATCCGCCGCGAGTACGGCCAGGATCACGACTTCCGGCGCCGTTTCGAGCAGGAGGTGCAGGCGGCCCGCCGTGTGCAGGGCTACCACATCGTGCCGGTCGTCGACCATGACACGAGCGGTGAACTGCCCTGGCTGGCCTCGGCGTTCATCCCCGGCATCCCGCTGCACGACGCGCTGACGCAGTTCGGCCCGCTGCCGCCCGCCGCCGTCTTCCAACTGGTCGGCACCACGGCCCGCGCGCTCTCCGCGATCCATGCGGCGGGGGTCGTCCACCGCGACCTCAAGCCCAGCAACATCCTGCTGGGCGCGGGCGGCCCGTACGTCATCGACTTCGGCATCGCCCGCGCCGCCGACGCCACCCAGCTCACCCAGTCCGGCGGTCTGATCGGCACCCCGCAGTACATGTCGCCCGAGCACGCCCTCGGCGAGCGGGTCGGACCGGCGACGGACGTGTTCTCGCTCGGCCTGATCGCCGCCGTCGCGGCCACCGGACGCCACCCCTACGGCGACGGCGGCGCCATCACCATCGCCGCACAGATCGCCAACACCGCGCACCGGCCTCCTCAACTGGCCTCGTACGACCCCGCGTTGCGGTCCCTGCTCGAACGCTGTCTCACCGCGGATCCCGCCGAGCGCATCGGCACCGAGGAACTCGCCGCGCTGTGCCAGGAGTTGGCCGGCCGCGGGCTGAGCGACTTCCAGGGCTGGCTGCCCGCCCCGCTCGGCGCGGAGATCGCCCGCCGTGAGCAGGTCGCCCAGAACCCGCCCCCGCCGACGGCTCCGCAGATGCCGGCCGCGCCTCCGGCCGCACCCCCGGCCGCACCCCCGACGGCGCCTCCGACGGCACCTCCGGCCGGGCCCCCGACCGCGCCCCCGACTCCGGTCGCCGGCTTCGGACCCGCCCCGGCCTACGACTCCCGGACCTACAACCTCTCCCCTGCGCCGGCTCCCACGGCGACATCGGCCGCACCAAAGCGCCGCCGGGGCGCCCGTATGGCGGTCATCGCGACCGTCGTCGTCCTCGCCGTCGCGGCGGGCGCGGGCACGGCGGTGTGGATACTGGGCAAGGACAAGGACAAGGACAGCAAGGCGAACGGCTCCAAGGGCTCGGCAGGTCAGGCGAGTTCGTCTCCGAGCCCGTCCAGGGAGCAGCAGGCGGGCGGCAGTTCACCGACGCCTTCGGGCTCCTCGGGCTCGTCGAGCCAGGCGACCGCGAACGCCACGTACAGCAAGCTCTTCGAAGGCAAGGCGCTGACGCTGCGCGCACCCGCGGGAGGGCTCGACTCGACGTACGTCGATCTCGACGCGCCGAAGGTCGACCCGACCAACTACATGGACAGCGACACCGCCGACTTCTCCGCCGACAACTCCCAGCTCACGTTCACCCGCCCCATGGGCAAGGCGTCGGGCACCACGCCCCAGGAATGCCGGGCGGGGGCCGAGCAGAATCCGTACACCGAGACGCTGAGCGCCCAGTCCATCAACAAGGAGAAGGCGATCGCCGAGGGCGACCACCTCTGCATGGTCACCGGCGACGGCAACCTCGCCATGTGGACGATCACGTCGGTCGACCGTCCGGCGGACTCCGACTACCTGCCCAACTTCTCGGGCACCGTCACCGTCTGGAACATCGCGAACTGAGAACGCAAGGACGCCAGGACGGGGGCGCCCCGAGCCGTGATCGGCCCGGGGCGCCCCCGTCGGCGTAGCAGCTGCGAAGGCCGGAGAACGGCCGCAGCACCTACGAATGCGTGCGCAGCAGCGTTCGCATGGTCCGCATGGCGACCGAGAGGTTGGCAAGGTCGAAGGAGTCCGAGCTCTGGATCTCCTCCAGGGTGGTGCGGGCCCGGCCGAGGATCGCCGCGTTCTTCTCCTCCCACGCCTTGAAGCGCTGCTCGGGCGTGGACGTGCCGTTGCCGACGGCCAGTACGTCCGAGGTGAGCGCCGCGTGGGCCGCGTACAGGTCCTCACGGATCGACGCGCGGGCCATGGACTGCCAGCGGTCGGAGCGCGGGAGTTCGATGATGCGGTCCATCAGCTGGGTGATCCGCAGACGGTCGGCGAGGTCGTAGTAGACCTCGGCCACGGCCATCGGTTCCTTGTCCACGCGGTCGGCGACCGCGACGATGTCCAGCGTCGGGAAGGCGGAGGAGAACCCGGCCACGCGCGTGGCGAGTTCGTCCGGGACGCCGGCGCCCGTCAGCTCGTCGTAGATCTGCTGGTACCACTCCAGGTCCGCGCCGCGCAGCAGCTTGGGCAGCTCGGCCCAGACCTGCTCGACCCGGTCCTTGAAGAACGTGATCGTCCCGCTCAGCTCCAGCGGCTGCGGCCGGTTGTTGAGCAGCCAGCGCGTGCCGCGCTCGACGAGACGGCGCGAGTGCAGCCGGATGCGGGTCTGCACGGCCGCGTCCACCACGTTGTCGAGCGCCTCGACGGCGTCCCACACCGCACTGGAGTTGAAGATCGCGCGGGCCGCGGTCTGCGCCCGGACGATCTCCTCCAGGGACGCCCCCGTCTCCTCGCGCAGCCGGTGCAGGAAGCTCGTACCGCCCGTGTTGACCGTGTCGTTGACCAGGACGGTCGTGACGATCTCACGGCGCAGCGCGTGCGCGTCGACCTGCTCGCGGAGCCTGTCGCGCACCGCCGTCGGGAAGTACGCGTGCAGCAGGCCCTGGAGGTAGGGGTCGTCGGGCAGTGACGTGGCGAGCAGCTCGTCGGCGACCGTGATCTTCGTGTACGCGAGGAGGACGGCCGTCTCCGGACCGGTCAGGCCCTGGCCCGAGTTGAGCCGCTCGCGGATCTGCCGGTCGGTGGGCAGGAACTCCAGGGCCCGGTCGAGGTGGCCCTCCCTGACCAGGTGGCGCATGAAGCGCTGCTGGGCGTGGAGCATGCTGCCGGACTGGGCCAGCGCGTTGGCGATCGCCACGTTCTGCGCGTAGTTGTTGCGCAGGACCAGGCCGCCGACCTCGTCGGTCATCTCGGCGAGCACCTTGTTGCGCTGCTTGACGGTCATGTCACCGTCCGCGACGACCGCGTTGAGCAGGATCTTGATGTTCACCTCGTGGTCGGAGGTGTCCACGCCCGCGCTGTTGTCGATGGCGTCGGTGTTGATCTTGCCGCCCTGCATCGCGAACTCGATGCGGCCGAGCTGGGTGAGGCCGAGGTTGCCGCCCTCGCCCACGACCTTGACCCCGAGGTCGGCGCCGTCGACGCGGATGGCGTCGTTGGCCTTGTCGCCGACGTCCGCGTGCGTCTCGGTGGACGCCTTCACGTACGTACCGATGCCGCCGTTCCACAGCAGGTCGACCGGCGCCTTGAGGATCGCCTTCATCAGGTCGGCCGGGGTCATCTTGACGATGCCCGACTCGATGCCGAGGGCCTCGCGGATGTGGGCGTTGATCTGGATCGCCTTGGCGGTACGCGGGAAGATGCCGCCGCCGGACGAGATCAGCGAGGCGTCGTAGTCGGCCCACGAGGAGCGCGGCAGCTCGAAGAGGCGGCGGCGCTCGGCGTACGACGTCTCCGCGACCGGGGTCGGGTCGATGAAGATGTGCCGGTGGTCGAAGGCGGCGATCAGCCTGATGTGCTCGGAGAGCAGCATGCCGTTGCCGAACACGTCACCGGACATGTCACCGACGCCGACGACCGTGAAGTCCTCGGACTGGGTGTCCACGCCCAGCTCCCGGAAGTGCCGCTTCACCGACTCCCAGGCGCCGCGGGCGGTGATGCCCATGCCCTTGTGGTCGTAACCGGCGGAGCCGCCGGAGGCGAAGGCGTCGCCGAGCCAGAAGTTGTACGACTCGGCGACCTCGTTGGCGATGTCCGAGAACGTCGCGGTGCCCTTGTCGGCGGCGACGACGAGGTAGGTGTCGTCCTCGTCGTGCCGTACGACGTCGGCGGGCGGCACGACCTCGCCGGCGACCAGGTTGTCGGTGATGTCGAGCAGCGCCGAGATGAAGGTCCGGTAGCTGCGGATGCCCTCGGCGAGCCACGCGTCGCGGTCCACGGACGGGTCCGGCAGCTGCTTGGCGACGAAGCCGCCCTTCGCGCCGACCGGCACGATGACCGTGTTCTTGACCATCTGCGCCTTGACCAGGCCGAGGACCTCCGTCCGGAAATCCTCCCTCCGGTCGGACCAGCGCAGACCACCGCGGGCGACCTTGCCGAATCGCAGGTGGACGCCTTCGACGCGCGGCGAGTACACCCAGATCTCGTACGCGGGCCGGGGTGCCGGAAGCTCCGGGATGGCCTGCGGGTCGAACTTCATGGAGACGTACTCGTGCGGCTGTCCGCCGAGCGCCTCCTGGAAGAAGTTCGTGCGCAGGGTCGCCTTGATGACGGTCAGGAAGGACCGCAGGATCCGGTCCTCGTCCAGGCTCGCGACCTGGTCGAGAGCGGCGTCCAGCTCCTCCATGAGGGCGTCGGTCAGTTCCGTGCCGGCCCGCTGGCGGTCCGGCGACATCCGCGCCTCGAAGAGGGAGACGAGCAGCCGGGTGGTGTGGACGTTGTTGCGGAGGGTGTCCTCCATGTAGTCCTGGCTGAACGTCGAACCGGCCTGGCGCAGGTACTTGGCGTACGCGCGCAGCACCATCGCCTGGCGCCAGCTGAGCCCGGCGCTGAGCACGAGGGCGTTGAAGCCGTCGTTCTCGGCATGCCCGGTCCAGGTCGCGGAGAAGGCCTGCTGGAAGCGCTCGCGGGCGTCGTCGGCGAGGTAGTCGCCGTTGCCGTTCTGGAGCCTGGGCAGCCGCAGACCGAAGTCGTAGATCCAGGCGATCGTGCTGTCCGAGCAGCGCAGTTCGTACGGCCGCTCGTCGGTGACCTCGACGCCGAGCCGCTGGAGCACCGGCAGGACGGCGGACAGGGAGACGGACTCGCCCCTGCGGTAGATCTTGAAGCGGCGCTCGCCGGGAGCGGCGCCGACGGGCTCGTAGAGGCTGAGCGCGAAGGCCTGGGTGCCACTCGTGTCGCCCTTGCCGCCGGTGAGCTTTTCGAGGTGGACGAGGTCGGCGACCGCGGCGCGCGGGGTGTGGTCGGCCTTGTAGCCCTCGGGGATGGCGTTGCCGTAGCGGCGCAGCAGTTCGGCGGCGCGCTCCTCGCCGCACTCGGCGTTCAGCGCCTCCGCGAAGCCGTCGGCCCAGGAGCGGGCGGCCTCGACGAGCCGCGCCTCGATGCGCTCCTTGTCGGCGTCGGACAGCTCGGGCAGCTCGGTGCCCTGCGGGACGCGGACCACGAAGTGCAGCCGGGAGAGGATCGACTCGGTGTTCCAGGCGGTGAAGTCGACGCTGATGCCGTCGAGCTCCTCCTTGAGGATGTCGATGATCCTGAGGCGTACGCCGGTGGTGTAGCGGTCGCGCGGCAGGTAGACGAGGGCCGAGTAGTAGCGCCCGTACTCGTCCTGGCGCAGGTAGAGCCGCAGTCGGCGGCGCTCCTGGAGGTAGAGCACGGAGGTGACGATGGAGCGCAGTTCGTCGGCGGGCGTCTGGAACAGCTCGTCGCGGGGGTAGGTCTCCAGGATCTGGAGCAGGTCGCGTCCGTCGTGGCTGTTGGGTGAGAACCCGGCGCCGCGGAGGACTTCCTCGACCTTGCGGCGGACGACGGGCACCCGGCGCACGGACTCGGTGTAGGCCGCGGAGGAGAAGAGCCCGAGGAAGCGCCGCTCGCCGACGACGTTGCCGTTCGCGTCGAACTTCTTGACGCCGACGTAGTCGAGGTAGCTCGGCCGGTGCACGGTGGCCCGGCTGTTGGCCTTCGTCAGGACGAGGAGCTTGTGCTCGCGGGCCTTGGCGCGGGCGTCGGCGGGCAGCCGCTCGAAGGAGGGGCTGACGGGGTGGCTGTCCTCGCCGGCGTGCTGCGGGTCGGCGCGCAGGATGCCGAGCCCGGTGCCCGGGACGGCGGTCAGCGAGTCGTCGTCGCGCAGCTCGTACTCGCGGTAGCCGAGGAACGTGAAGTGGTCGTCCGACAGCCAGCGCAGCAGCTCACGGGCCTCTTCGACATCCTGGTCGCGCAGGTCGTCCGCGGTCGGCTCGGTGGGCAGCTCCTCGGCGATGCGCAGCGCGGCGTCGCGCATCTTCTCCCAGTCCTCGACGGCCTCACGGGCGTCGGAGAGCACGCGCAGCAGATCGGCGGTGATCTGCTTGAGGTCGGCGCGGTCGGTCTCGCGGTCGATCTCGACGTGGATCCAGGACTCGACATGGGCGTCGTGCGGAAGATCACCGGGGGTCGGCCGGGCCTCCAGGACCTCGATCAGCTTGCCGGTGAGGTCACGCCGTACGACGAACTGCGGATGGATGACGACATGAATGCCGCGCCCCTGCCGGGACAGCTCGTTGGTGACGGAGTCGACCAGGAAGGGCATGTCGTCCGTCACGACCTCGACGACGGAGTGGCTGCACGTCCAGCCGTTCTCTTCCACGGTCGGCGTGTGGACCCGCACATTGGCCGTGCCTTGCGGGCGGATCTCGGCCAGCCGGTAGTGGGAGAAGGCGGCTCCGAAGACGTCGACCGGGTCGCGGTCGGTCAGGTCCTCCGGGGCGGTGTGCAGGTAGTAGCGCTGGAGGAACGCGAGCACGGTGTCCCGGTCGGGGGTGCCCTCGCCCGTCGTCCCAGTCGGTAGGTGCCCCCCGACCGGGCTGTTCTCAGCTACCCGGGCGGCCCTCTCGAGCAGCTCGGCCTTTGCTTCGTCCAGCTTGGTCTGCATTGTCCTCTGGCTCCTGTCGCGCGCCGTTGCGTGACGTAGAAGGAAGTTCGGTCTCTTCCCTGATGACATGGGCATTGACGTCACGCCGAGACGCGGGGTGTCCGGTCTGGTTCGACGCTATGCCGCAGGGAGAGATGAGCGGGGGGTTATCGGCCATTCTCGGCGTCCACGAAGACTGTGACGCTGCTCTCGGCGACGCCGGTACGCACCGCACGTCCCACCCGCGAAGACCAGCGACCGCCCGGTCACGGATGTCGTCCGTGCTCACCGGGCGCAGGGCAGGGGCGACGATGCCCCCGCGAGATATCGCGCTGATCACGCCACCCAGGCTATCGCTCCTCACCCGGCCCTCGTCATGAGCCGTATGTGTACAAAAGAGGGGGTGGAACTTTGACGTTCTGCACAGGGGCGAATGGGGGCAGGACGTGCCGTGGGGGAGATTTGGGGGCGGCCGGGGGCGGCGGAGCCGGTCGACCGCGGGCCGTCGTGCCGCCCCGTGAGCGCCGGGCTGCGCGACCCGTCGCGCAGACCCCCTTGGCAAGACCTCCCCGCCGAGGCACGTTGCCCATGACGCCCACCGGAGGCGCACCCCCGTCCGAGCGGAGCGCAGCGACATGGCAGCGAAGATCCTGATCGTCACCGGCGACGCAGCGGAATCCCTCGAAGTCCTGTACCCGTACCAACGCCTGCGCGAGGAGGGCTACGACGTCCATATCGCCGCCCCCACCCGCAAGACGCTGCGGTTCGTCGTCCACGACTTCGAACCCGGCTTCGACACGTACACCGAAAAGCCCGGCTACACCTGGCCCGCGGACCTCGCGTTCGCGGACGTCGAGCCCGGCCAGTACGCCGCCCTCGTCATCCCCGGCGGCCGCGCCCCCGAGTACCTCCGCAACGACCCCGAACTCCGCAAGATCCTCAAGGCCTTCTTCGACACGGACAAGCCGATCGCCCAGATCTGCCACGGCCCGCTCCTGACGGCGGCCGTCGACGGGCTGCGCGGGCGCCGCGTCACGGCGTACCCGGCGCTGGAGCCGGACATGCTGGCCGCGGGCGCGTCGTTCCAGGACGCCGAGGCGGTGGTCGACGGCACGCTCGTCTCGTCCCGGGCCTGGCCGGACCACTCCCACTGGATGCGCGAGTTCCTGACGGTGCTGCGCGCGAAGGCACCGGTGAACTGACCCCCGCAGCGGAGGACGGACCTACCTACGGCCGACGAAACACCCGCCGACCCCACCCGGCAGCCCCGCCGACGAGGACAGCCGCACGCTCCCTCGCGCCTGTCACCCCACCGTCACGTCACGCCGCCTTCATGCCGCCAACCGCTCCGCCTCCTCGACGGCCTCCTCCAGGCTGTCGACCACGGGTACGCCCACTCCTTCGAGGCTGGCACGGCTGTGGGAGCCACCGGTGTAGAGCACCGCCTGCGCGCCCACGTGCAGGGCGGCCACCGCGTCGTCGGCCGCGTCACCTATGACGACCACCCGGGCCGGCTCCACAACGCCGCCGAGCGCGCCCACGTGCCGCACCATGTGCTCGGCCTTGCTCCCGCCGGAGGGCCCGGTCCGCCCGTCGACCCGCAGGAAATGCGGCTCGATGCCGAAGCCCCGCACCAGCGGCACCAGCTCGTCGTGCACGTACATGCTGAGGATCGACTGGCTGCGGCCCGCCGAGGCCCACTCGGCGAGCAGCGTCGGCACCCCCGCCGTGAGCCCGCACGTCGCGCGGTGCTGCGCGTAGTACCGGTGGAAGGTCTCGTCCATGACCTCCCACTCGTCATCGGTCGGCAGCCGGCCTATCAGCCGCTCGTAGAACTTCGGCACCGGTACGCAGTACAACGCCCGGTACCGCTCCAGCGTGATCGGCTCAAGGCCCAGCTCGGCGAACGCCGCGTTCGTCGCTCCGATGATCGCGGCGTTGTCGTGGAACAGAGTCCCGTTCCAGTCCCACACAATGTGCGCTGCTCCGTGCTTCCCCATGACAAGAAAGTACCCGCCCGCACTGACAACCCAGTCGCCGCAACCGTCATGGCTTCCGTGACCATCACGGCTGTCACGGTCGTCCCGGCCTCGGTCGTCGCACCTGTCGCCGTCCCGGTCGTGGGCAGGCGCCCCGCCGGGGCGAACGCTCAGCCCCCCAGCCCGACCAGGTTGGGAATCTCCTGCGTGGCGAACCACAGCAGCTCGTGGTCCTCGGCCCCGTCCACGACGAACTGCGCGTCGTCGTCCCCGTGGTCCGCCGCGCCCAGCGCCGCCACGGCCGCGGCGACATCCGTCTCGGCGTCGTCCGCGTCCACGTGCACGGCGGCCGCCTTCGCGAGCGGCACGGGGTCGGCGACCCGCACCTCACCGAGCGCCCCGGGGTCGAGCCCCCGGTCGGGGTCGGCGACCGCGGCCCGGTCCGGCACGTCGACCGCGACGACGACGCGCCGTCGCACGGCCCCCGGCTCGCCCGCGAGCAGCCGCAGCGAGGCCAGGGCGGCCCGGTTCAGCGCCGCGTACTCGAGTTCCTCGATGTCGTCGGAGACGTACCACTCGCGCAGCGCGGGCGTCACGGCGTACGCGACGAGCGGTGCCGCCCCCAGCTCCCCCGTCTTGTACGCCTCGGCGAGACCGGAGAGGGTCAGGGGGACGTAGACGCGCATGGCTGGCCGCTTTCGTAGTCGGAAGGCTCCGCGGAGGACTCCGAGGAGGGCGTTCGGCGCCTCCCGGGAGGGCCTTCAGGATACGTGCGGGAGTCCCCTTTCGGGTCCCGGGCCCTACCCCCGCACGGCGTCCACCCCGGTCCCGGAACTCACCCGGTACGCCCCTGTCACGCCAAGGCCCGCGCGACGCCCGGCCACCCTGATAGGTGAACCTCCCGGCCGCCGCGACGCCCGGCCGACGTCCTTGCACAGGCCCGCTCACGCCTCGTACAAGATCCCCAACACAAAGTTACTGCCCGGTATCGGTCCGGGCCGCACAGAGCGGGGACGACGCATGAACAAGGTGATGACGAGGACGGCCAACCGCCACCCGGGCATCCGCCCGCCGGGCCGCCGCGACACCCGCCGCCCCGGCAGCACCCCTCCCCGCGCACCGGGCGCCGGCGCCCCGCGTACGACACCGGGAGGCAGCCCGCCGTCCACACCCCCGGGCGACACCGCACGGCGTACGGCGCCTGGGGCACCGGGAAGTCCTGAAAGCCCCGGAGCGCCGAGCGCGGCGGCGTCGCGGAACCGGCCCGCCGCACGGACCGCGCAGAACGCACGGAACACACAGAACGCGCCGAGCGCGCCGAGCGCGCCGCACAGTGCCGTCGCCCTTTCCGCGCCCGTGGAAGCCCCTCTCAGGCCCGTGCAGCCCCGCCCCACCGATCTCTTCGCCGACCGTCTCCTCGCCGTGCTGAGCGGTCAGCGCCCCGTCCACTGCATGCTCCGCCACACCGCGGGCCGCGCCTACGACGAACTGGCCTGGCTCGCCGAACGCGGCCCCCTGCGCACCCGCGGCACCCGCCCGGTCGTCCGCGACATCGGTTACTTCGTCCCCCGCCCGGGCGCGATCGAGGCGTTCGCCCGCATCGGCGCCGGCAAGCAGCTCCGCGCCATGGCCTTCCGCCTGGAGCAGGGCCTCGACCATCGCTGGCGGTGCACGGCGGTGGAGCTGGGCGGCCCTCGCATGCCGCACGGGGACGACGACTGAGCCCGCCGTCTCCGGCCCCCCGGCCGTCCGCACGCACGCAAAGGGCCGGACACCCGAAGGTGCCCGGCCCTCAACCGGTCGGCTGCCGCTGATGCGCGGCGCGCGTCACTTCTTGCGGCGGCGCGTGCCCTTCTGCTGCTTGCGGCGCTCCGCGCGCGTGAGGCCGTCCGCCTCGGAGCGCACGGGCTCCTCGTCGCTGGTGAAGTCGCCCTCGACGATGCCGCCCTCGCCGTCCACGGTCGGCGCGGAGAAGTGCAGACGGTCGGGCCGCTGCGGGGCGTCGAGGCCCTTGGCGCGGATCTCGGGACGTCCGCCCGCGACATTGGCTGCGGCGGGGGCGTCCTCCTTGTCCAGCGAAGGCGCGGTGTCCTCGACAGGGACCTCCTCGACCTGCTGCTCGACCTGGACCTCCAGGTTGAACAGGTAGCCGACGGACTCCTCCTTGATGCCGTCCATCATGGCGCCGAACATGTCGAAGCCCTCGCGCTGGTACTCGACCAGCGGGTCCTTCTGCGCCATCGCGCGCAGGCCGATGCCCTCCTGGAGGTAGTCCATCTCGTAGAGGTGCTCGCGCCACTTGCGGTCCAGGACCGACAGCACGACCCGGCGCTCCAGCTCACGCATGATCTCGGAGCCGAGCTGCTCCTCACGGCTCGCGTACTGGTCGTGGATGTCGTCCTTGATGGACTCGGAGATGAACTCGGCGGTCAGACCGGCGCGGTCGCCGGCCGCCTCCTCCAGCTCGTCGACGGTGACCTTCACCGGGTAGAGCTGCTTGAAGGCACCCCACAGCCGGTCCAGGTCCCACTCCTCGGCGAAGCCCTCGGCGGTCTCCGCAGCGATGTAGGCGTCGATCGTGTCGTCCATGAAGTGCTGGATCTGCTCCTGCAGGTCCTCACCCTCCAGGACGCGGCGGCGCTCGCCGTAGATGACCTCGCGCTGCCGGTTGAGGACCTCGTCGTACTTGAGGACGTTCTTGCGGGTCTCGAAGTTCTGCGTCTCGACCTGCGACTGGGCCGACGCGATCGCGCGCGTGACCATCTTGTTCTCGATGGGGACGTCGTCGGGGACGTTCGCCATCGACATGACGCGCTCGACCATCTGGGCCTTGAACAGACGCATCAGGTCATCGCCCAGCGACAGGTAGAAGCGGGACTCACCCGGGTCGCCCTGACGGCCGGAACGACCGCGCAGCTGGTTGTCGATACGCCGGGACTCGTGGCGCTCGGTGCCGAGGACGTAGAGCCCGCCGAGCTCCTTGACCTCCTCGAACTCCGCCTTGACCGCCTTCTCGGCCCGCTCCAGGGCGGCCGGCAGTGCGGCGGCCCACTCCTCGATGTGCTCCTCGGGGTCGAGGCCGCGCTGACGCAGCTCCGCCTCGGCGAGGTCGTCGGGGTTGCCGCCGAGCTTGATGTCGGTACCACGGCCGGCCATGTTGGTGGCGACCGTCACGGCGCCCTTGCGGCCGGCCTGGGCGACGATCGTCGCCTCACGGTCGTGCTGCTTGGCGTTGAGCACTTCGTGCTGGATGCCGCGCTTGGAGAGCTGCTGCGAGAGGTACTCGGACTTCTCGACCGACGTCGTACCGACGAGGATCGGCTGGCCCTTCTCGTGCTTCTCGGCGATGTCGTCGACGACCGCCTCGAACTTCGCGACCTCGGTGCGGTAGATCAGGTCCGACTGGTCCATGCGGACCATCGGCCGGTTGGTCGGGATCGGGACGACGCCGAGCTTGTAGATCTGGTGGAACTCGGCGGCCTCGGTCATCGCCGTACCGGTCATGCCGGAGAGGCCGGGCAGTTCCTTGCCCTCGCGGTCGTGGCGCTTGTAGAGGCGGAAGAAGTTCTGCAGGGTGATCGTGGCGAGCGTCTGGTTCTCGTCCTTGATGTCCACCCCTTCCTTCGCCTCGATCGCCTGGTGCATGCCCTCGTTGTAGCGGCGGCCGGCGAGGATACGGCCGGTGTGCTCGTCGACGATCATGACTTCGCCGTCGATGACGACGTAGTCCTTGTCCTTCTTGAAGAGTTCCTTGGCCTTGATGGCGTTGTTCAGGTAGCCGACGAGAGGCGTGTTGACCGACTCGTAGAGGTTGTCGATGCCGAGCCAGTCCTCGACCTTGGCGACACCGGGCTCGTGGATGGCGACGGTGCGCTTCTTCTCGTCGACCTCGTAGTCGCCGGTCTCCTCGATGCCCTTCAGGGTGTTGCCCGCCTCGCCCTTCTTCAGGCGCGTGACGAGCTTGGCGAAGTCGCCGTACCACTTGGTGGCCTGGTCGGCCGGGCCGGAGATGATCAGCGGGGTGCGGGCCTCGTCGACGAGGATCGAGTCGACCTCGTCGACGATCGCGAAGTTGTGGCCGCGCTGCACCAGTTCGTCCTGCGCCCACGCCATGTTGTCGCGCAGGTAGTCGAAGCCGAACTCGTTGTTCGTGCCGTACGTGATGTCGCACGCGTACTGCTCGCGGCGCTGGGCCGGCGTCATGTTGGCGAGGATGCAGCCGACTTCCAGGCCCAGGAACTTGTGGACGCGGCCCATCATCTCGGAGTCGCGCTCGGCCAGGTAGTCGTTGACCGTGATGAGGTGGACGCCTTCTCCGGAGAGGGCGTTCAGATACGCGGGCAGGGTGCCGACGAGTGTCTTGCCCTCACCGGTCTTCATCTCGGCGACGTAGCCGAGGTGGAGCGCGGCGCCGCCCATCATCTGCACGTCGTAGTGGCGCTGGCCAAGGACGCGCTTGGCCGCCTCGCGGACGGTGGCGAACGCTTCGGGCAGCAGGTCGTCGAGGCTTTCGCCGTCGGCGTACCGCTGCTTGTACTCATCGGTGAGGGCCCGCAGCTCGGCGTCGGAGAGGTCGACGAAGTCCTCTTCGATGGAGGCGACCTGGTCCGCGATGCGGTGCAGCTTGCGCAGGATCTTGCCTTCGCCTGCACGCATGATCTTCGAGAGGACGGACACGGGGGTTTGTCTCCTTGCCGGTCGGGCCTGGGACGGTCGGGTTTCAATGACAGTTTCAAAACACAGCTTGAGCAACGGCCATCGTAAGCGAGGACCCCACCGCGCCGGGAGGTCTGCCAGTGACAGCCACTAGGACAACGGGCAGGGGTTGCGGAAGGTGCCGCGTTGTCACTGCGAAAAGTAATCACACCCTCACGCACAGACAGGAAACGGCGCCCTCCGCAAAGGGATGGCGCCCTTCCGCTCTCCCGAGCAGAATCGCCCGATGGACCCCGTCACCCTGACCACCGACCGTCTTCTGCTGCGCACGGTGGGCCCGCACGACACCGACGCCGTGTACGACGCCGCCCAGGACCCCGACATCCAGCGCTGGACCACGATTCCCTCGCCGTATCTGCGCGAGCACGCCCAGGGGTTCACCGAGCAGCTGGTGCCCGACGGCTGGGCGGACGGCTCGGCGTTCACGTTCGGCGTCTTTCTCCCCGAAGGGGAGTTGGCGGGCGTGCTCAGCATCACCATGCGCGCCCTCGGCGTCGGCGAGATCGGTTTCTGGGCCACCAAGGAGCACCGCGGCAACGGCTACATCACCGAAGCCGCCGTCGCCGCCTCCCGCTGGGCGTTCACGGCCTTGTCCGTCGACCGCGTCGAATGGCGGGCCGAAGTCGGCAACACCGGCTCCCGGTCCGTCGCCGAACACGCCGGCTTCACCATCGAGGGCACCCTCCGCTCCGCCGTCAACAACAAGGGCGTCCGCAGAGACGCCTGGGTAGGCTCCCTGCTCCCTTCGGACTTGGGCCTGCCGTCCACGGCGCCCTACCTGCCGGCGCGAGATCCCAGCCCGTCCGGCGTTTGAGGACAAGGCCGTCCAGGCCGAAGGGGGGTCTGGGGGGCGCAGCCCCCAGGAACGGGACGGGGAGGGGCGGAGGGGGCGAGAAAACCCGGCGTGCACACCCCCACCGCCCACCAAGTCCCAAAGGGCGCCCCGGCCCACCCCCACTGTCAGTGCCACCGCCTATCGTGCGGAACATGACGAGCCTCCCCCGCCCCGCCACCGAGCTCTCCGCAGACGAAGCCCGCCGCATCGCCCTGCGCGCCCAGGGCTTCCTCGGCGCCCCGGACCGCAGGTCCGGCGTACGCGGAGTCCTCCGGCATCTCGGCGCGGTCCAGCTCGACACGATCTCGGTCCTCGCCCGCTCGCACGAGCTCATTCCGTACGCCCGCCTGGGAGCGGTGGGCCGCAAAACGGTGGACAGCGCGTACTGGACCCCGACCGCCCCCGCCGACGGCACGCCCCCCGCGACGCGCCCGCATGCCTTCGAGTACTGGTCCCACGCCGCCTGCATCCTCCCCATCGAGGAGTGGCCCCACTTCGCCTTCCGCCGCCGCGCCTACCGCGCCCGCCCGCACTGGAACCACGCCCTGCCGGACGGCGTGTACGACCAGGTCATCAAGCAGCTGCGCGCCGAAGGCCCGCTCACGGCCACGGACTTGGGCGGCGCGAAGAAGACCAGCGAGTGGTGGGACTGGTCGGGCACGAAGGTCGCCGTCGAACGCGCGCTGATGTACGGCGAGGTCGTGTGCACCGAGCGCCGCAGCTGGAATCGGGTGTACGACCTCGCCGAGCGCGCCGTCCCCGAGTCCCTGCTCCACGACGAGCTGGACGACGCCGAGTGCCTGCGCCGTCTCGTCCGCCTCGCGGGCCAGTCCCTGGGCGTCGGCACGCGCGCGGACATCGCCGACTACCACCGCCTCAAGGGCGAGCAGGTCGACGCGGTGATCGCCGACTCGGGGCTGGTCCCGGTGACGGTCGAGGGCTGGGGCAAGCCCGCCTGGGCCGACCCGGCAGCCCTGGAGACAGCCCCGCGCGGCCGCCACCGCACGACACTCCTCTCCCCGTTCGACTCGCTCGTCTGGGAGCGGGCGAGGACGGAGCGGATCTTCGGCTTCACCCATCGCCTGGAGGCGTACGTCCCGAAGCCGAAGCGGGTGTACGGCTACTTCGCGATGCCGGTGCTCGCCGGAGGCCACCTCGTCGGCCGGGTGGACCCGGCCCGTGAGGGACGCACCCTGGTGGCCAAACAGGTGACCCTGGACGGCCTCAAGGCCGTTCCCGCCGTCGCCCAGGCCCTGGTGGAGGCCGCGAGCTGGGTGGACTGCACGGACGTACGGGTGGAACGGGTGGACGCCCCGGAGCTGCGCGAGCCGCTGACGGCGGAACTGGCCCGCGCGCTGGCGTGATCACACCCTGCCGGACCGGCGGCTAGCGGATCTCGAGGATCTTCTCCCGCATCGCGTACACCACGGCCTCCATGCGGGAGTGCAGCTGAAGCTTCTCCAGAATGTTGCGCACGTGGTTCTTCACGGTGTTCTCGGAGATGAACAGCTCTTTGGCGATATCCCGGTTGTTCATCCCGGTGGCGACGAGTTTGAGGACCTCCAGCTCACGGTCCGTGAGCCGCGGCGCGGGCACCAGACGGCGTTCGTCCGTCCGCTGGATCATCGACTTGAACTCGGTGAGCAGTTTCGACGCCATGGAGGGGCTGATCTGCGACTGCCCGTCGGCCACCGCGCGAATGGCCGTGGCCACCTCGTCGGTGGAGATCTCCTTGAGGAGATAACCGGTCGCGCCCGCCTTGATCGCGTCGTAGAGATCGGCTTCCTCGTCACTGATCGTCAACATGATGATCTTCGCGCTCGGAGCCACCTCCTTGATGGACGTGCACGCCTCGATACCGCCCCGCTTCGGCATCCGGACGTCCATCAGCACGATGTCCGGCAGCAGGTCGGCGGCCTTGTCGACCGCCTCGGCGCCGTCGCCCGCCTCGCCGACGACCTGGATGTCCTCCTCGGCCGCGAGCACGATCTCCAGTCCGCGGCGGAAGAGGGCGTGATCGTCCACGACAAGGACCCGGATGGGCTCCTTGCGTGGAGAGCCCGCATCCGGGCCCATGGCGACGACGCCGTCGTCGGCGTCCTCGTCACGCATCGGTCCGAAGCTGTCCGCCATCGTTCCTCCCCCTGAAGGCCGTGGCCTGTGTTTCCGTGCCATGCCAACCCAAGGCAACGGCCCACCGGTTGGGCCGGTGCGGCCATGATTTCATGCCCGGACGTCCGTGCGGTGACAGAGCGGGCGCGAAGTGGGTCGCACACCGGTGCCCCTGGGGGCGCACGCGCGCTCCAGGGGCACCGGTTCAGCTGTCACCGGGGAGGTCAGCCGCCGAGCGCGCCGCCCGCGGCACCGGTCGCCGCCTGGGCGACCATCGGGTCCGTGCTGAGGTGGATGACGCCGTAGTCGTACGCGTGCCGCCGGTAGACGACGCTCGGTTCCTTGGTCTCGGAGTCGACGAACAGGTAGAAGTCGTGCCCGACCAGTTCCATCTCGTAGAGGGCCTGGTCGAGTGACATCGGGGACGCGACGTGGGTCTTCTCGCGAACGATGAGGGGGCCTTCGCCCTTGACCTCCAGCGAACCGATCTTCTTGGTCGGAATGCCCTCCGGCTCGTCCTCGTGGACGACGCTGCCGTTCCCGTTCAGCGTCGCTGCGCCGGGGACAGTGTCGGCGACGTCCGCGGCGGAGAGCCTGCCCGCGCCGCGGCGGGTGTAGCGCTTGTCGTGCTGCTTGCGCAGCCGGGCCTCGAGCTTGTCCGCCGCCAGGTCGAGTGCCGCGTACGGATCGCTTGCCGCCGCCTCCGCCCGGATCACCGGACCGCGGGAGCGAAGCGTGATCTCCACTCGGTCGCAACGGTCGGCCTGACGAGGGTTGGGCTCCTTGGACACCTCGACGTCGAGGCTGATCACCTTGCCATCGAGCTTCTGGATCTTCTCCAGCTTCAGCTTCTCGGCCACGTGCTTGCGGAACCGCTCGGGCACCTCTGTCTTGCGGCCCTTGACGACGATGTCCACGCAGAACTCCGTTCCCGGATCGCTCCGCTCCACTGGCGGAGCATCTCCCTTTTGCACCAGGCTCCGGTGTGTCCCGGAACCTCGGACTCGGTGACTTTCACCTCCTCCTCCCCCGCGGACAAGATCTCCACCCCACCGGTACGGGTGATTGCAGAAAACCCGCAGCACGGCATTCGGATATGCGAGGTGCGGCCTGCGCCATTGCCTCACAACCGAACATATCTCGCCCGGACGTATGTCGTCACCCTCTACCGAGGCGTACCTCCGTTCAGGTGAATTGGCCCTCTCATTACCTGCAACGATGGAAGTTCTCAGTCAGTTCCGGTTTATTTCGAAAGAGTCGGGCGGCGCAGCGACCACTGCCGCGCAGATCAGGTCACCGACCGCGCTCATACCCAGCATTCCCCGGACCGCTTGTGTCCGGATGGACCCTGTCGCCGTCGCTTCCGCGGTCGTTTCCGGCATCCGTTCCCCTGCCCTCCGTACCTCTGCCGCTTCCCAAGTCGCTGCGGCGTATGCGTCCGTCATCGCGGCCCGTACGGCGCGTGCCGCCTCCGCCAGCGAGGCACCCGTCGTCATCAGGTCGTCCACCACCACGACCCTGCCACCACCGGCGAGAAACCGCGCGCCACCGGCGGCCACCTCCAGGGCCCCCGCGAGATTGCCCAGCCGCTGCCTGGAGTTGAGCCCCGACTGGTCGGCCACAGTCCGCCGCTGGCGCAGCACGCCGAGCACCCGGGCCGATGTTCCCGTGCGTCGCAGCTCACCAGCCGCGGCGAGCGCGATCCGCCGCGCCGGGTCGTGGCCCCGCGCCCGTACCGCCCGCCGT
Organism: Streptomyces sp. SAS_270; assembly: GCF_052543295.1. Lineage (NCBI taxonomy): Bacteria > Bacillati > Actinomycetota > Actinomycetes > Kitasatosporales > Streptomycetaceae > Streptomyces > Streptomyces sp. SAS_270. The sequence goes on along the minus strand of NZ_JBMNDS010000062.1, from coordinate 8,806 downwards.
GAGGACGGCACGGGAACCAGCAGTACGGCGCCATCGGTCATCGCCCGGCCGCTCTCGGGCCCCAGCTGCCTGTTCCCGGGCCTCAGCCGCCCGTCCAGGCGTGCCGGACGTCCACCCGGACCCTTTTCCTGCCGGCACGCCAGCGCCGCTCTTACGGCCCCTGCCAGGGCCGTTCCCAGCGGCGCGGCGAGTGTCAGGACGCCCCGTTCCTTGTGGGCGAGAAGCGCCGCGCGCACCTCGTCCTCGTACGGGGCCGCAGCGTGCACCACGGGCAGCCCCCTCGGCTCCGGCACCGGTAGCACCCGGCTCGGCGCGGCCCCGCTCAAGGCCGCACGGCACTCCGGGCAGAGCACCGCGCGAGGCCTCCCGCAGCCTCCGCACTCGGCCGGCAGCACCAGATCGGTGAGGTCCTGCCACCACCCCCGCATGCCCACCACTGTGCCAACGCACGCGCCGCCCTGCCACCCCTGTGGATAACTCCGGGCCAACTCCCTGTGGACAACACGCCCGCGGCGGTCGTCGTACGGGCGACGCATGAGCCGGTCACTCCGGATGGGCCGAACAAACCGGCCACCCGGGACAGACCGACTACCCGGGATAGACCGGCGCCGTCCCTTCCTTGACCACCTTCTGCCACTGCGCCCCGGACGACAGCCGCACTATCCCGTCCTCCGCCGTGTACCCCACCAGCGGCAGACGCTCGTCCTCGGACGCGGCGATCTCCTTCACGCCCGTCAGCGCGGCGGGCGTCGGGCCCACCGGCGTGGAGCCGTCGACCTGGACGTAGCGCATCTGCTGCACGCCACCGTGCTCGTGCCCGACCACCACGAGCCGGCTGTCCCCGGCCCACGACATGGCTGTGACGTCCTCCAACTGCGGTGTCACCGAATGCGGTTCGAGGACCGAGACGGACGGCTGCTCACCGGACGCGATGTTGCGGACGATGCGACCGATCTGCAGCGACCGCTTGCCGTCCTTCTCGACGATCAGTGCGATCCGCACGCCATCGGCAGCCACGCGCACCGCTTCGACACGCCCGTCGACACCCGGTGTCTCGACCGTCAGCGGCGCGCCCGTGCCCTTCTCCAACAGCAGCAGCCGCGGATCCTTCGGATCACGGTCGGCCACCCACAGGTCTCCCCGGCCGTCCCAACTGGGCGTCGTCAGCCTGTCGTTCGTCGTCTTGCCCGCACTGTGGAAGACCGGATCGCCGACCGAGCCGCCCGACAGCAGCGACCCGACGTACAGCGAGTGCCCGTCGGCCGACACACCAGCCGCCCTGTCCTCGTCCCGCGACACCGCGGCGGACCGCAGCTTCTTGTCGCCCAGGCCGAGGCCACCGGGCACCGCGTCGGGTTCCTTGTCACTGTTGCCGCTGGGCATCCGCACCAGCCGCTGCTTGCCGTCGATGAAGTACTGGTACTCGGGACGCTTGCCCGTGCCGTGCACGGCGTTCGTCTCCGCCTGGTTCTCGTTGAGGACACACAGCTGTGTGCCGTCCGACCGCTGAAGCTCCACTTCGTCCACCGCCGTCGGCGACAGATCCTGGAGTGTGAAAAGGAGTTGGGCCGCCATCCGTGTGCACTGGGGCCGCCCGACACGGTCGGCCTTTCCGTTCAACGGCACCGTGATCTTGTTCTGGTCGTCGGGCGTCAGCGACTTGACGCCCTTCTTCAGCGCCGTGCCGGTCGGGAAACTCGACGTCACCACCGGGCGGAGCCAGCGCGTCGGACCGTCCAGCAGTGTCCGGATCATCTGCGTCACCGGATCGACCTTGCTGCGCACATAGACGGGATCGGCGACGGTCCCGGGCTGCCCGACCGTCCCGGCGGGCACGTTCGAGGCGAAGTAGTACTTGTTGACGGACACGTAGTTGCGCTGGAAGTCGGACTTGCCCATCACCACGCCCTCCGGCAGCCCGTCGATGCGCCACTGCTTGGTGTCCTTCTGCCGCACGAGATGCACGGTCCCGCTGTACGAGCCCGAGTCCGGCACGTACGCGTGCTGCCCGTCCACCTTGGCGACCTTGGCGCCGGACAGGTTGTACGAGTACTCGTCCGTGCCCTCCCTCGTCCCGGACTGCCCCGCCGCGGCGTTCGGCCCGTTCTCCAGCACGGTCGTGGACCGGTAGGGGTCCCACTTCTTGCGGGCCTGCGCCGTCAGATACTTGCTCGCCGTCTCGTACTGCGGATCGTCGCTGGTCAGCGCCTCCAGGAAGCCCTGCACGATGTCCGGGGGCCGGGCGTCCGGACGCGGCGGCATCGCGAAGACCCGGACCTGAGAGTCCTCCCGGGGCGTGGAATCCACTCCCTGCAGGTCCCCGCTGTCCGGCATCGAGGCACACCCGGCCAGCAGCAGCGCACCGCAGCCGATGTACGCCCCCACGCGCGCGGGACGCCGACGGCCGCTCCCCTCGCGGTCAGCGCCCACGAAAACCCTCCCCTTGTCCGAGCCCGTCCGGCTTGCCCCGGCCGACCTGCTTGCCCCGGCCGACTTCCTCCGGCTCGCCGGCGTCCCGGCCGCGCTTCTCCTCACCGGCCCGCTCCCCGCCCGGAGCGGACGGGGCGTCCTGCTGCCGTACGGCCCCCGTGGGACGTGGCACCACGCGCGCACCGTTGCCCGGCAGCGCCGTCGGGTCCGCCGTGGGCGCCGCTCCGCTCAGCCGGGGCACTATCGGCGCCCGCGTCGGCATGGGAGGCGGCGCACTCCCGCCCGCGGGCTGCAACGGCACGGTGGCGAGCTTGCCACTGCCGTCGAGCGGCAGACCGGCATCATTAAGTCCACGATTACGCCGTGAGTCCTTGGGTTCCAGGGGTATCGGGGAGCCCCGCAGCGGCTCGTCGGCGGTCCGCGGCAGCGTCAGCCGGAACTGCGAGCCGCCGCCCGGCTCGCCCCACGCCTGGAGCCAGCCGCCGTGCAACCGCGCGTCCTCCAGGGCGATGGACAGCCCGAGTCCCGTTCCACCGGTGGTACGCGCGCGTGCCGGGTCGGCCCGCCAGAAGCGGCTGAAGACCCGGGTCGCCTCGCCGGGCTTGAGCCCCACTCCGTAGTCGCGCACCGCGACCGCGACCGCCCCGCCCGCCGCAGCGAGCTTGACCACCACGTCCTTGCCCTCGCCGTGCTCCACGGCGTTGACGACGAGGTTGCGCAGCACGCGCTCCACCCGCCGGGCGTCGGCCTCGGCGACAACGGGCTGCTGGTCGCCGACCACCCGTACCCGCGAGCCCTTGCGCTCGGCGAGCGGCTCCGCACCGCTCACGACGCGCCGTACGACTTCCCTCAGGTCTATCGGCTCGGCCTCCAGCGCCGCCGCGCCCGCGTCGAACCGGCTGATCTCCAGCAGATCCGCGAGGAGCGTCTCGAACCGGTCCAGCTGATCGGCGAGCAGCTCGGCCGACCGGGCGGTCATCGGATCGAAGTCCACGCGCGCGTCGTGGATGACATCGGCCGCCATCCGCACGGTCGTCAGCGGTGTCCGCAGCTCGTGCGACACGTCGGAGACGAACCGCCGCTGCATCCGCGACAGGTCCTCCAGCTGCTGGATCTTCAGTTGAAGGTTCTGGGCCATCTTGTTGAAGGCCTCGCCGAGCCGCGCGATGTCGTCCTCGCCGGTGACCTTCATACGTTCCTGCAGGCGCCCGGCGGACAGCCGCTCGGCAATGCCCGCCGCCATCCGCACCGGCGTGACGACCTGGCGCACCACCAGCCAGGCGATGGCCCCGAGGAGCACCACGACGAACAGCCCGGCCGTCGCAAGCGTCCCCTTGACCAGGCTCAGCGACTTCTCCTCCTGCGTCAGCGGGAAGAGGAAGTAGAGCTGGTACGGGTCACCGTTGAGGTCGTTGACCTGCTTGCCGATGACCAGCGCGGGCTGGGACGCCTGGCCGTTGGTGTAAATGATGCGGGTGTAGCTCTGGGCCGCGCCGGTACCCTCGTCCACGCGTTGGCGCAGGTTGTCGGGCACGCTGAGGGTCGGCTGCACCTTCCCCGAGGCGCGCGGCCCGGGTCCTCTGTCGTCGTCCGAACCGGTCGTGCCGAGCGTCACCACGTCGAACGCACCCTGACCACCGCTGGACAGGGAGGCCACGAGGTCGCTCATCCACTGGATGGGGTTCTGCGACGAGCGGCCGCCCGTGCCGGACCCGTCGTCGCCCCCCGAGATCGCGGCCGCGTCCGCCTTCTGCTTGGCCGACGTGAAACCGCCGGCCGCCTGGCTCTGCGACGCCTTCACCTTGGCGTCCAGCAGCCCGTTGCGCACCTGGCCGATGACGACGAAGCCGAGCAGCAGCACCACGCCCAGCGACATCAGCAGGGTCGTGACGACGATCTTGAGCTGGATGTTGCGCCGCCACAGCCGCATGACGGGCAGCAGCGGGCGGCGCACCCAGCGCATGAAAAGCCGAAGGACCGGGCTGCCCTGGACCCCGCCCTGCAGCAGCCCGCCCTCTATGAACTGTCCCCAGCGGGACCCCGCCGTCTTCCGGCCGACAGGCCGCCCCGCGCGGTTCCCCGGCTGACCGGGCGCCGAAGCGGCACTGTCCCGGGACATGTCAGCTCGGTCCGGCCTTGTAACCGACGCCACGGACGGTCACCACGATCTCCGGCCGCTCCGGGTCCTTCTCGACCTTGGAGCGCAGCCGCTGCACATGCACGTTGACCAGCCGGGTGTCCGCCGCATGCCGGTAGCCCCACACCTGCTCCAGCAGCACCTCACGCGTGAACACCTGCCACGGCTTGCGCGCCAGCGCCACCAGCAGATCGAACTCCAGCGGCGTCAGCGCTATCGACTGCCCCTCCCGCTTCACAGAGTGACCGGCGACGTCGATGACAAGGTCACCGATCGCCAGCTGTTCCGGCGCCGGCTCCTCCGAACGCCGCAGTCGCGCCCGGATCCGCGCCACCAGCTCCTTCGGCTTGAACGGCTTCACGATGTAGTCGTCGGCGCCCGACTCGAGGCCGACCACGACATCGACGGTGTCGCTCTTCGCCGTGAGCATCACGATCGGCACCCCGGACTCCGCCCTGATCAGGCGGCACACCTCGATGCCGTCCCGGCCGGGAAGCATCAGGTCCAGGAGCACCAGATCGGGCTTGGTCTCGCGGAAAGCGGCCAGCGCCTTGTCGCCGTCGGCTACGAAAGACGGCTCAAAACCTTCACCACGCAACACAATGCCGAGCATCTCGGCCAGTGCGGTGTCGTCATCGACGACAAGGACTCGTCCCTTCATAAACGACATCATCCCATTAACTAAATCGTTACCTGGCGTGACCTGCCACACAGCTCTGCAAGCGCCTCTGCCGTCACGGGCGACACAACGCCCTCTTCGGTGACGATCGCCGTCACCAACTCGGGTGGCGTCACGTCGAACGCCGGGTTGTACGCCTGTGTCCCCAGGGGCGCCACCGGTATCCCGCCTCCCGCTTCCACTCCCGCCACCGGCACCTGGGGTGCTGTGACCTCGGTCACTTCATGGCCGGCACGCTGCTCGACTTCGATGGATGCTCCGTCCGGGGTGTCCGGATCCACCGTCGTCACCGGCGCCACCACGATGAACGGCACATGGTGGTACCGGGCCAGCACCGCGAGCGGATAGCTCCCCACCTTGTTCGCCACCGAACCGTCGGCCGCGATGCGATCGGCCCCGATCAGCACCGCGTCCACCTCCCCTGCCGCGAACAGCGAGCCCGCCGCGTTGTCCGTGAGCAAGGTGTACGCCATCCCGTTGCGCGCCGCCTCGTATGCGGTCAACCGCGCACCCTGCATCAGCGGCCGCGTCTCGTCCACCCACAGCCTGCGCAGCCGCCCCACCCGGTGCGCCGCCAGGGCCACCGCGAACGCCGTGCCCTCACCGCCGGACACCAGCGCCCCGGTGTTGCAGTGCGTCAGGACGCGGTGCCCACCGCCCGGCAGCAACTCGTCGAGCAGCGTGAGGCCGTGCCGGGCCATGCGCACGCTGGCCTCGGCATCCTCCCGGTGCAACGCCCGCGCGGCCGCGAGCGCCGCCCCGGCGGCCTGCTTCTGGTCACCACCGCCCCCGAGCGCCGCGCGGTAAGCCGCATGTGCCCGGCGCACACCGACGGCCAGGTTCACAGCCGTGGGCCGGGCACCGGCCAGCGCGTTCGCCGCCTCGTCCACGTCGAAGCCACGGGCGGCGGCGAGCGCGACGCCGTAAGCCCCGGCGATACCGAGCAGCGGCGCCCCGCGCACGGCGAGCGTGCGGATCGCCTCCACCAGCGCCGGTGCGTCGGTGCACACCCGTTCGACCTCCTCGGCCGGCAGCCTCGTCTGGTCGAGGAGGGCCAGCACCGGGCCCTCCGGTGGCTCGTCCCAGCGGATCGCCCGTATTGCCGTCGGCCCGCTGTCGTCGCGGGATTGCGCGTACTGATCAGCCATCCGCCCAGTCTGCCCCGTACCCGGCGGACAATTGAAGGTGTCCAGCCCATACGGCAGCCGGTCCCTTGCCCCGCACCCCGTGGCACGATGGCTGCCAACCTGCCGCCGCGACCGCGGACGGGCATCGTGAAGGAGCGACGATGAAAGACACTCCGGGCTGGGCCTCGCCCGGATCTGCCCCCTCCGACGGGCAGGAGCCGGACCAGACCGGCCCTGCGCAGCCCGCTGACGAGAGCGGCGCGGATCAGCCCGGCCCGCCGTCGAAGTGGTCCAAGGAGCAGCCCCCGGCCGGCCAGTGGTCCGCGCCCAGCCCCCAGGACACCCCGCAGGCCCCACCGCCACCGCCACCGCCCGGCCCCGGCTGGGGAGGCGGGCACCCCGGCGGTCCCGGCCCGGGCTACGGAGCCCCCGGCGGATACGGCGGCTGGGGAGGCAACTGGGGCGGCCCGCCACCCGCGGCCAAGCCCGGCGTGATCCCGCTCCGCCCGCTCGGCGTCGGTGAGATCCTCGACGGCGCCGTCTCCACGATGCGGACGTACTGGCGCACGGTCCTGGGCATCTCGCTGACCGTCGCCGTCTTCACGGAGATCATCGTCGTCCTCCTGCAGGGCTTCGTCCTGGACGACAGCGCGAGCACGGACACCCTCAACGACCCCAGCGCCACCGTCGGCGAGCTGGGCCGCGCCCTGGGCGACACCATGCTGAACTCCGGCGTCGTCCTGCTCATCACCCTGCTCGGCACCATCGTCGCGACGGCCCTGCTCACGTCCGTGACCAGCCGCGCGGTGCTCGGCAAATCGGTGACCACCGCCGAGGCCTGGCAGGACGCCCGCCCTCAGCTTCCGAAGCTGTTCGGCCTGACCTTCCTGCTCCCGCTCATCGCCGCCGCGGTCGCCGCCGCAGGAACCCTGCCGGGCATCCTCGCCACGGTCGCCGGCGCCGGCGACGCGGGCATCACGCTCACCGTCCTCGGAGGTCTCGGCGGCACCGTCGTCGCGATCTGGCTGATGATCCGCTTCTCGCTCTCCTCGCCCGCCCTGATGCTGGAGAAGCAGGGCATCCTGAAGGCGATGAGCCGCTCCACGAAGCTCGTCCGCGGCTCCTGGTGGCGGGTCTTCGGCATCCAGCTGCTCGCCACGATCATCGCCAACATCGTCGCCTCGATCGTCGTGATCCCGTTCGCCTTCCTGGCCGCTGCTCTCAGCGGCGACGGCGTCACCGGCTTCCTCAACAGCGGCAGCGGCAACCTCGGCTGGACGTTCCTCATCATCAGCGGGGTCGGCTCGGTGATCGGATCCATGCTCACGTTCCCGATCACCGCGGGCGTCACCGTGCTCCTCTACATCGACCAGCGCATCCGCCGCGAAGCCCTCGACCTCGACCTGGCCCGCGCCGCCGGTGTCCAGGACTACGGCTCCCACGCGCCCGGCACCACTCCGGGGAGCTGATGCCGTGAGCCCGGCGGGGGGAGTTCTCACAGCTCTGCTGACGCTGTCGCGCACCGGCGACGAACCTCCGGTGACGACCCCGCGCGACCCCGCGCGGGAGGCGGCCAGGCGTGAACTGTCCAAGCGGATGTACCACGAGAACGAACCCGGCCTGATCCAGCGCGCCTTGAACGCCTTCTGGGAATGGGTCGACAAGCTGTTCGGCGCCGCCTCCACCGCGACCCCCGGAGGCACTCTCGGGCTTGTCGTCATCGTCCTGGCGGTGCTGGCCGTCCTCGGTGCGCTGTGGTGGCGCCTGGGCACCCCCCACCGCGCCGCCACCTCGTCCGCCACGCTCTTCGACGACCGCCCCCGCAGCGCCGCAGAGCACCGCGCGGCCGCGGAGGCACACGCCGCCCAGGGCCACTGGAACCAAGCCGTCCAGGAACGCATGCGCGCCGTCGTCCGCTCCCTGGAGGAACGCGCCCTCCTCGACCCGCGCCCCGGTCGCACCGCGGACGAGGCAGCCGCCGAAGCCGGCCACGCCCTGCCTTCCCACGCGGACCGACTCCGCGCCGCCGCCCGGGACTTCGACGACGTGACGTACGGCGGACGAGCCGCCGGCTCCAGCGCGTACCACCGGCTCTCCGAGCTCGACCACGACCTGGAACGCACCAAGCCCGTGCTCGCGAGCAGCAGCAGTGCCCAGAGCACACCCCACGGCACCCGCCGGGAGGGCGCCCGATGACCGAGGCGACTCTCGCGCCTTCCTCCACCTCGGCCTCGCCCACCAAGCGTCAGGTATGGACCCGCACACGCGGCATCGTTCTCGCCGTCGTGGTCCTGTTGATCGCCGCCGTCGCGATCGCCGCGCTCCGCTCCGGTGCCGAGCACGGCCGCCTCGACCCGCGCTCCGCCGACTCCCACGGCAGCCGCGCCGTCGCCGAACTCCTCGACGACCGGGGCGGGGGGGGGGGGGGGGGGG
>NZ_JBMNDS010000061.1:0-61639 GCF_052543295.1 Streptomyces sp. SAS_270 | reverse complement strand
TGAACGGGGGCGGGCCCTCACCTGCATGCCGTGTGCCGAGTCCTGGCGGACCGTCGCTCAGGCGAGCGGCGCCGGGACGTACGGCGCGAGATCCGCCGCGAGTTCCTCGTGCACCCGCGCCTTGAGCAGGGTGCCCTCCGGGGTGTGCTCCTCGGAGATCACCTCGCCGTCGGTGTGGGCGCGCGCCACCAGCTTGCCGTGGGTGTACGGCACGAGTGCCTCGATCTGGACCGAGGGACGCGGCAGCTCCTTGTCGATGAGCACGAGCAGCTCGTCGATGTTCAGACCGGTGCGGGCCGAGACCGCGATGGAGCGCTTCTCGTTCCGCATCAGCCGCTGGAGCACCAGCGGATCGGCCGCGTCCGCCTTGTTGATCACGACGATCTCGGGAACGGCGGTGGCGCCGACGTCCCTGATCACCTCGCGCACGGCGGCCAGCTGCTCTTCCGGAGCCGGGTGCGAACCGTCCACCACGTGCAGGATCAGGTCGGAGTCGCCGACCTCCTCCATCGTGGAGCGGAACGCCTCGACCAGGTGGTGCGGCAGGTGCCGTACAAAACCGACCGTGTCGGCCAGCGTGTACAGCCGCCCGCTCGGGGTCTCGGCCCGGCGGACGGTCGGGTCGAGGGTCGCGAACAGGGAGTTCTCGACGAGTACGCCCGCGCCTGTGAGGCGGTTGAGCAGCGAGGACTTTCCGGCGTTGGTGTAACCGGCGATGGCGACCGAGGGCACCTTGTTCCTGCGGCGCTCCTGGCGCTTGATCTCGCGGCCGGTCTTCATGTCCGCGATCTCACGGCGCATCTTCGCCATCTTCTCGCGGATACGACGCCGGTCGGTCTCGATCTTGGTCTCACCGGGACCACGGGTGGCGAGGCCGCCGCCCTTGCCGCCGCCCATCTGACGGGACAGCGACTGACCCCAGCCTCGGAGCCTCGGCAGCATGTACTGCATCTGCGCGAGGGCGACCTGTGCCTTGCCCTCTCGGGACTTGGCGTGCTGGGCGAAGATGTCGAGGATCAAAGCCGTACGGTCGATGACCTTGACCTTGACGACGTCTTCGAGCTGGATGAGCTGGCCGGGGCTGAGCTCTCCGTCGCAGATGACGGTGTCCGCACCGGTTTCGAGGACGATGTCCCGCAGCTCGATGGCCTTGCCCGAGCCGATGTACGTGGCGGCGTCGGGCTTGTCGCGGCGCTGCACCACGCCGTCGAGCACGAGCGCACCCGCGGTCTCCGCGAGGGCTGCCAGCTCGGCGAGCGAGTTGTCGGCGTCCGTGATGGTCCCCGAGGTCCACACGCCGACGAGCACCACGCGCTCCAGACGGAGCTGTCGGTACTCGACCTCGGTGACGTCCTCGAGCTCGGTGGAGAGGCCCGCCACACGGCGCAGGGCCGCGCGCTCGGAGCGGTCGAACTGGTCGCCGTCCCGCTCTCCGTCGATCTCGTGGCTCCAGGCGACGTCCTCTTCCATCAGGGCATCGGCCCGAAGACCTTCGGGGTAACTGTGCGCGAAGGAGCTCTGCGCGTCCTGGGAAGGGGAAGAAGAGGAGGTCATTGGATCCTTACGTCGATGGGGGTACCGAATCGGCGACGGAGACGTCCGTCATCAAGAAGAACGTCCGAGGCCACCGGGAGATTCCCGGATTCCGCCGGGCCAACCCTCGCGGGGCTGTGCCGCCGACCTGAAGATGGTCGCACGGCACGCCCCGTCTCGTCATGCGAGTTATCGGGTGCCCCTTCGCCCCTGTGGGGCGTCGCTCTTCCAGTCCGGGTGCCCGGGCATCGGCGGGGTCTTCCTGCCGTACAACCAGGCCTGGAAGAACCCGCTCAGATCGCGGCCCGCGATGCCGGAGGCGAGGTGCTCGAAGTCCGCCGTCGACGCGACCCCGTCGCTGTGCAGGGCGACCCAGGTGCGTTCCAGGCGCTCGAAGGCGGGGCGCCCGATCTCCTGGCGCAGCGCGTAGAGGAAGAGGGCGCTGCCGTCGTAGACGTTCGGGCGGAAGATGCTGATCTTCTGGCCGGGCTCGGGGCCCTTGGGCATCGCGGGCGGCCCTCCGGCGGCCCGCCAGGAGTCGGAGGCACCGTAGGCCGCCTTCATCCTCTTCTCCATGGGCTTGTGCGCCGTCTCCTCGGCGTACAGCTCCTCGTACCAGGTGGCGTGTCCCTCGTTGAGCCACAGGTCGGACCAGGTGCGCGGGCTGACGCTGTCGCCGAACCACTGGTGCGACAGCTCGTGCACCATGATCGACTCGACGTACCACTTCGGGTACGCGGGTTCGGTGAACAGGTCTCTCTCGAAGAGAGAGAGGGTCTGCGTCTCCAGCTCGAAGCCGGTCGACGCCTCGGCCATCAGCAGCCCGTACGTCTCGAAGGGGTACTGGCCGATCTTGCCCTCCAGCCAGGCGATCTGGCCGGGCGTCTTCTTCAGCCAGGGCTCCAGGACCTTGCGGTCCTTGGTGGGTACGACATCGCGTACGGGCAGGCCGTGCGGCCCGTTGCGGTGCAGCACGGTGGAGCGGCCGATGGACACCTGGGCCAGCTCGGTGGCCATGGGGTGCTCGGTGCGGTACGTCCAGGTGGTGGACCGGCCGGACCGGTCGACTCCTGCGGGCAGTCCGTTGGCGACGGCGGTGTACGCGTCGGGTGCGGTGACCCGGATCGTGAACATCGCCTTGTCGGAGGGGTGGTCGTTGCACGGGAAGACCAGGTGCGCCGCGTCGGCCTGGTTGGCCATGGCGAGCCCGTCCTTGGTCCGCACCCAGCCGCCGTCCTGGTTCTCCGCGGACACCGGGTCGCTGCTGTGCCGCACGGTGATCCGCATCGCCTTGCCCGGAGGCAGCGGCTTCTCGGGGGTGATCACCAGATCGTCACCCGCGCCGGTGAACGACGCGGGCGCACCGTTGACCTCGACCGAGTCCACGGTGCCGTGCGCGAAGTCGAGGTTGATCCGCTCCAGCCAGTCCGTCGCCCGGGCGTCGATGGTGGTGACGGCCGCGAGGGGCTTCGTGTTCGTGCCGGAGTAGGTGAAGTCGAGGTCGTACGACGCCACGTCGTACCCGGGATTGCCCAGGTGCGGGAAGAGGCGGTCGCCGACACCGAGGGGCGCGGCCGGTGAGGGGGCGCTCGCGGCGATCAGGCAGACGGAGACGGCCGAGGCCAGCAGCGCCGCCTTGAAGCGGCGGGTCCTGGGGCCGGGGGATCCGGATCCGGGGGCCCTGGAGCCTGCGGTCCTGGGGCGGGGGGTGAGCAGCATGTCCCACGGCTATCAGCGCGCGCCCGCCACGCGGTGACGCCGCGCGCCCGGCCCACCCGAAAGGGGTCGGCAGAGGGCGTGCGCGGCGCGTTACTGGGCGGTCGCCACGTGGTGCTGCGCGCGGCCCACGTCGTACACGCCCGGCACGTTCCGCATCGCCCGCATCAGCGTGGGCAGGCGGGCCGCGTCCGGGAGTTGGAGCGTGTACGTGTGGCGTACGCGCTGCTGGCTGGGGGGTTCCACGGTCGCCGAGACGATCGCGACGCCCTCCAGGGCGATGGCCTCGGTGAGGTCGGCGAGCAGATGCGGGCGCCCGAAGGATTCGGCGACCAGCGTGACCCGGCACTCGGTGGTGTCCCCCCAGCGCACGCCGATCTCCGCGCGCCCCACGCCTTTCATGCGCTCCACCGCGGCGCACTCGACACGGTGGACGGTCACCACACCACCGCGTACGGCGAAGCCGGTGACCTCGTCGGGCGGTACGGGCGTACAGCAGCCCGCGAGTCGTACGGACGCGCCGGGCTGGTCGACGACGGCGCTCGCCCCGGCGGGGCGGGTGGCTGCGCCGGGGACGTCGGCGGACGCGGAAGGCCGGGGGGCGGCGGTGGGGACCTCGGCGTGCCGCTCGTCGCCGGCCGAGGGGTGCGTGGCGAGCCAGCGCTGGATGGCGATCCGGGCCCCGGGCGTCTGCGCGTGCTCCAGCCACTCCCTGGAGGGCTCGGAGGCCGGGTCCTGGCCCATGAGCAGCTGGACGGTGTCACCGTCCCTCAGGACCGTACTCAGCGTCGCCAGGCGGCCGTTGACGCGTGCGCCGATGCAGGCGTGCGCGTCCTCGCCGTACTGCGCGTACGCGGCGTCCACGCAACTGGCGCCCTCCGGAAGGCCCAGGGAGCCGCCGTCGGCGCGGAACACGGTGATCTCGCGGTCCTGGGCGAGGTCCTCGCGCAGCGTCGACCAGAACGTGTCGGTGTCGGGGGCCGCCTCCTGCCAGTCGAGGAGGCGGGAGAGCCAGCCGGGCCGGGTGGGGTCGGCGCGCTCGCCGTCGGCCGGGTCGTCGGCTCCGGGGGTGTAGGGATTGCCGAGCGCGATGACTCCGGCCTCGGCGACCTTGTGCATCTGGTGGGTACGGATGAGGACTTCGGCGATCTCGCCGTCCGCGTGGGCGACGGCCGTGTGCAGCGACTGGTAGAGGTTGAACTTGGGGACGGCGATGAAGTCCTTGAACTCCGAGACCACCGGCGTGAGACAGGTGTGCAGCTCGCCGAGGACTCCGTAGCAGTCGGCGTCCTCGTTCACCAGCACCAACAGGCGTCCGAAGTCGGCGCCGCGCAGCTGTCCGCGCTTGCGCGACACGCGGTGCACGGAGACGAAGTGCCGTGGCCTTATGAGGACTTCGGCCTGCAGCCCTGCCTCCCGCAGCACCGTGCGGACGTCCTCCGCGATCTCCGCGAGCGGGTCGGTGCCGCGCGCCGCGTTGTCGACGATCAGCCCCCGGGTGTGCTCGTACTCCTCGGGGTGCAGGATCGCGAAGACCAGGTCCTCCAGCTCGGTCTTGAGCGCCTGGACGCCGAGCCGCTCGGCGAGCGGGATCAGGAAGTCCCTGGTGATCTTGGCGATGCGCTCCTGTTTCTCGGGGCGCATCACGCCGAGGGTGCGCATGTTGTGCAGCCGGTCGGCGAGTTTGATCGACATCACACGGACGTCGTTGCCGGTGGCGACGAGCATCTTGCGGAACGTCTCCGGCTCGGCCGCCGCTCCGTAGTCGACCTTTTCCAGCTTGGTGACGCCGTCGACCAGGTAGCAGACCTCGTCGCCGAACTGCTCCCGCACCTGATCGAGCGTCACCTCCGTGTCCTCGACGGTGTCGTGGAGCAGCGAGGCGGTCAACGTCGTGGTCTCCGCGCCGAGTTCGGCGAGGATCAGGGTCACGGCGAGCGGGTGGGTGATGTACGGCTCGCCGCTCTTGCGCATCTGGCCGCGGTGCGAGGACTCCGCGAGGACCCACGCCCTGCGCAGCGGTTCGAGGTCGGCGTCGGGGTGGTGGGCGCGGTGCGCCTCGGCCACATGGCCGATCGCGTCGGGCAGCCGGTCGCGGGCCGTGGGGCCGAGCAGCGCGGCCCGGCCCAGGCGCCGCAGATCGATCCGGGGGCGGCTCTTCCTGCGGAGCGATCCGGGCGTTGCAGGGCCTGGCGTCGCGGGGTTCGTGGCCTCCGCACTCATGGGCACCTCCGGCTGCGTAGACCGGCGGACGGGGTGCCCCATGGCGAACACGGCTCAGGGGATGGCGTCGATCCCCCGTCCGGGCCGGTGCTTGATGCTACCGAGCCCACCACGCCCGGCTGACCGCCTCTCGCCGAGCGTGAAACGGATCACCCATTCGAGCGAAGGTTCAGGGGTTTACGGTTTCGAGTGATTCGAAAGCGCGGGTCGAGGCGGATGCGGGTGTCGTACACCTTCGGGCGGGCGGACGACACCGGGGCCGTTCACCGCCGGGAAGGCCGACGCTCGTCCCGTCCGGGGGCGCCGGGGCCGGCCGTCCGCAGCTCAGCCGTGCAGCGTGGCCAGCCACTCCGCGTCGATCTCGCCCTCGGCGACGATCACCGCGGGGCCCGTCATCTCGATCGCGCCGTCGGGGTGTTCGGTGATCACGAGGCGTCCGCCGAGCACGTCGACGGTGTACGTCACCGGGGTCCCGGTCACGGCCGGGTCGGTGCCGTCGCGCCGGGCGGTGGCGACGGCCACTGCGCACGCGCCCGTGCCGCACGAGCGGGTCTCGCCCGCGCCGCGCTCGTGAACGCGCATCGCGACATGGCGGGGGCCGCGGTCGACCACGAACTCGACGTTCACCCCGGCCGGGTACGCCGACGCCGGGCTGAAGGGCGGCGCGTCGTACAGGCTGCCGGCGTGTGCGAGGTCGTCCACGAAGGCGACGGCATGCGGATTGCCCATGTTCACGTTCAACGCGGGCCAGCTGCGCTCGCCGACGCTCACCGTGACGTCACCTTCGGGGAGGAGTGCGCTGCCCATGCCGACGGTGACGTCACCGTCCTTGGAGAGGTGCACGCTCTTCACGCCCCCGCGCGTGGCGACCGTGAAGTCCCCTTCGGCCACATATCCGGCCCGCTGGAGGTAGCGGGCGAACACACGCACTCCGTTGCCGCACATCTCCACGATCGAGCCGTCGCCGTTGCGGTAGTCCATGAACCACTCCGCCTCGGCGGCCATCTTCTCGGCCTCGGGGTGCGCGGCGGACCGTACGACATGCAGCAGACCGTCGCCGCCGATGCCCGCGCGGCGGTCGCACAGGGCGGCCACGGCGGACGGGGACAGGTCGATGGCGTTCTCCGGGTCCGGGACGATCACGAAGTCGTTCTCGGTCCCGTGGCCCTTGAGGAAGGCGATCCGCGTGCTCATTCCTCGATCGTACGGGTTCGGTACGACAGCGGACCGCTCCCGTCCAGGAGGCGGACCGGCCCCGGTCGGCGGCCCGGAGTGCGGTGCCCGGACTCAGCGCAGGCGGGCGACCCGCCACACGGCGAGCACTGCCACCGCGCCCACGACCACGGCGTACGCGATCACGACCCGCCAGTCCGGTCGGCGGCCGGAGCCGCGCTGCGGGAACCCCGGCCAGGTGGAGCCGACCCGGCGGGCCGCCATCATGCCCCAGCCGGCCGCGCAGGAGCAGATCAGCAGGCCGAGCATGGCGACCACGGCACCGCCGTCGCCGAACTCGAAGGCCAGCGGGAAGGCGAACATCAGCGAGCCGACCGCGGCCAGCGTCACGATGGGCGCGAGCTGCCAGATGCGC
This sequence comes from Streptomyces sp. SAS_270, assembly GCF_052543295.1. NCBI lineage: Bacteria > Bacillati > Actinomycetota > Actinomycetes > Kitasatosporales > Streptomycetaceae > Streptomyces > Streptomyces sp. SAS_270. Next base: position 54,579 of record NZ_JBMNDS010000061.1, on the reverse strand, counting down.
ATCCGGCGCTGCGGGCGCAGCTCGACCTCGACCTCGGGTTCCGGGGACATCTCACCCGGACCCGGACCGTCGGCGGTCACGCCGCCGGAGGTCTCGTCGGGTCCGTCCGGACTCAGTCGGTCCCCGACCAGATCCTGCGGTTCCTGCTGCTCTTGCGCGGTGTCGTGCTCCGCGTCCTGTGCGGTGTCGCGAGGGCCGGCCTCCATCGCCACGCGCCCTCCCAACTAGGACTCCACTGGTCGATCGAAGCTCGATGATGGCACGGCGCCAGAGGCCCGGACGGCGGCCGGAGCGTCCCGATGCCATGACGTGATCAGGCTGTAACCGCTCGTTCGACCAACGCCAGTGCGAGCTCAGGGAGTTCTGTGAGATCCGCCGCAGCGCCGCTCAGCCAGTGCACCCGCGGATCCCGCCGGAACCATGAATCCTGGCGGCGCGCGAAGCGTTTGGTGGCGCGTACGGTCTCGGTGCGCGCCTCTTCCTCCGTGCACTCCCCCAGGAGCGCCGCGAGCACCTGCTGATACCCGAGCGCGCGCGATGCCGTGCGCCCCTCGCGCAGGCCCTGCTCCGCCAGCGCGCGCACCTCGTCCACGAGCCCCGCCTCCCACATCCGGTCGACCCTGCGCGCGATGCGCTCGTCGAGTTCGGGGCGCGCCACGTCGACACCGATCTGCACGGTGTCGTAGACGGAGTCGTGCCCCGGGAGGTTGGCGGTGAAGGGCTTGCCGGTGATCTCGATGACTTCGAGGGCCCGGACGATGCGGCGGCCGTTGCTGGGCAGGATCGCGTGACCGGCGCCGGGGTCCGCCGCGGCCAGCCGTGCGTGCAGCGCGCCGGAACCGCGCAGGGTGAGCTCCTCCTCCAGGCGTGCTCGCACCTCGGGATCCGTGCCGGGGAACTCCAGGTTGTCGACGGCCCCTCGGACGTAGAGCCCGGAACCGCCGACCAGGACGGGCCAGCGCCCCTCGGCGAGCAGGGCGTCGATCCGGGCCCGCGCGAGTCTCTGGTACTCGGCGACGCTCGCCGTGACCGTCACGTCCCAGATGTCCAGGAGGTGGTGCGGGACTCCGCCGCGTTCCTCGGGCGTCAGCTTGGCGGTGCCGATGTCCATCCCTCGGTAGAGCTGCATGGAATCTGCGTTGACGACCTCGCCGCCGAGGCGCTGGGCGAGGAAAACGCCCAGATCGGACTTTCCTGCCGCGGTCGGTCCGACGACGGCGATGACCCGCGGTGCGGGGGCTGCACTACTCACCGACCCAGTCTCGCAAACCTCGGGGCCTCTCCTCGAACGAGCGACGTGACGGCACGGGTCCGGGGTCGTTCCCAGTTGCGAGGTTCCAGCCGCCGGTTTTCGAGTACCGGTGACCCGGGCGACGCAATGGGACGCACCGGGCGACGCGGGATTTCGCCCTCACGAGTAACGTATGGAGTGGATATGAGCGTTTTTGCACGACTTCTCCGGAGGTCGAAGGCTACGGAGGAGGCGTCAACCGCCGAGGTGCAGGCCGACACTCTGACGCCCGAACCCGCGGCGGACGCGGCGGAAGAGGTGAAGGAGTCGTCCCGGACCGAGACCGAGACTGAAGCAGAGGTCGAGGCCGAGGTCGAGGCCACGGCGGAGGAGACCGTCGAGGCCGCCACCACGGAGGACGTCGAGATCCCGCAGCAGCAGACCGCCGAGAAGGCCGCCGACAACGAGGCGGGCGAGAGCGCCCGCAAGTAACTGCCCCGCGAGGGAAGGTGGAGCATGGGTCTCCTGGACAATCTCAAGGCCAAGCTGGCCCCGGCCAAGGACAAGGTCTCCGACCTCGCGCAGCAGCACGGGGACAAGATCGGGCACGGTCTCGACAAGGCCGCCAAGGTGGTCGACGAGAAGACCAAGGGCAAGTACAGCGAAAAGATCCAGACGGGCACGGGCAAGGCCAAGGGCGCCATGGACCGCCTTGCGCACAAGGAGGGCGGCGGCACCACGCCTCCGACGGACGGGCCCTCGTCGCCTCCGGCTTCCTGAACGGCACGCATCGCCGGACGGCCGTGGAGCACGGGCTCCCGGCCGTCCGCCGTGTCCGCACCGGGCCGTACGGCGGCGGTCGGGGCTGACGCCGGCAGGCCGTCAGGACCAGGTCGCCACCATGTACCCCACCCCGTAGGGCGCGTCCTCGTAGAGCAGCGCACCGGCGAGTCCCGCGCCCTCGGCCGCACCGGCCAGCACCTGCCAGGGAGCTCGCCCGGACACCTTCAGCTCGTACGCCAACTCGGCGTCCAGCGTCTTCAGGGCCCCCACGTCCGCCGTGCCCAGCGCCCGTGCGAGCGCCGCGTCGAAGGGCGCCGCGCGCTCGTCGAGATACCCCGGTGCCTTGAGCGTCCGGCAGGCGCTGCCGTCGCCCATCACCAGCAGGGCGACCCGCCCGGCCCGCGCGGCGAGCCCCGCACCGGCCTGGAAGCACCGGTCGGCCGCGAGCGGCTCCCCGACACCGAGGCCTTCGACGGGCGCGCAGGACCAGTCGGTACGTTCCAGCAGCCAGGCGGCGACGGCGAGCGAGGGCGGAAGCTCACGCTCCGGCTCCGCCGACTCCGCCGGTCCCGGCTTCCCGCCTCCCAGACGTACGCCGAGGTCCACGCCGAAGCCGCGGAAGGAGCCCGGCGCGCCCTGGGGAAACGGTCCGCGCCCGCTCTGCTCGGCGGGCCCCACGACGATCAGGCGGTCCGGGCGCGAGGCGGCCAGCACGCCCAGGGCGTCCGCGCAGGCTGCGCGCGCGGCGTCGAGCTCGGGCGCCGCGCCCGCGGCGACCTCGGGCACCAGCAGGGGCGGACAGGGGCACACAGCGGCGGCGACAAGCATGATCGGCAGCGTACGCGCTCCGTCGCTTCGGTCGCTTCGGTCGCTTCGGTCGCTTCAGTAGCTGATGGTTCCCGAGTCCCACTCCAACTCGGTGATCAGGAAGTGGTACGCAAAGATGCTGCCGGACAGTCCGTCGCCGATCACCATCCAGCCGTCATCGGTGCGGAAGCGGCGCAGCCGCACCGGATGGCTCGGATGTATCGGCCGATAGAGCCGTACGAACTCCCCGAACCGTTGCACGGCCTCCTCGCGGGTGCCGTCCACCGTGGCCATCGTCGGGTACGGCTCGCGCGCGTAGACCCCGGCCGGCTTCATCAGGAGCAGCACCCAGCGGGCCGTACGCCCGTCCCCCGTCGTCATGACTCTCCCTCGTCAGTCGCAGCCGCAGCCGCTGCCCGTCGCGACCGGCAGCGCCTGCGGAACGCCGATCTTCGGCAGGCCCAGCATCACACCCGCCGGCTTCGCCGCCTCGGCGGCGTTGCGCTTCTCCCAGGCGTCCCCCGCGCGCGTGCGACGCACGTTCAGGGTGGCGCCCTCGGCGAGCAGGTGGTGCGGGGCGGCGTAGGTGATCTCGACGGTGACCACGTCGCCGGGGCGGACCTCCTCGTCCGGCTTGGTGAAGTGCACCAGGCGGTTGTCGGCGGCACGGCCGGAGAGGCGGTGGGTGGCGCCGTCCTTGCGGCCCTCGCCCTCGGCGACCATCAGCTCAAGGGTGCGGCCGACCTGCTTCTTGTTCTCGTCCCAGGAGATCTCCTCCTGGAGGGCGACGAGACGCTCGTAGCGCGCCTGGACGACCTCCTTGGGGATCTGGCCTTCCATGGTGGCCGCGGGGGTGCCGGGCCGCTTGGAGTACTGGAACGTGAACGCCTGCGCGAAACGGGCCTCGCGGACCGCGTGGAGGGTCTGCTCGAAGTCCTCCTCGGTCTCGCCGGGGAAGCCCACGATGATGTCCGTGGTGATCGCCGCGTGCGGGATCGCCGCGCGGACCTTCTCGATGATCCCGAGGTACCGTTCCTGCCGGTACGAGCGGCGCATCGCCTTCAGGACGGTGTCCGAGCCGGACTGCATCGGCATGTGCAGCTGGGGCATCACGTTCGGCGTCTCGGCCATGGCCGCGATGACGTCGTCCGTGAAGTCACGCGGGTGCGGTGACGTGAAGCGCACGCGCTCCAGCCCCTCGATCTGGCCGCAGGCCCGCAGCAGCTTGCTGAACGCCTCGCGGTCGCCGATGTCGCTCCCGTAGGCGTTGACGTTCTGCCCGAGCAGCGTGATCTCGGAGACTCCCTCGCCGACCAGCGCCTCGATCTCCGCGAGGATGTCGCCGGTCCTGCGGTCCTTCTCCTTGCCGCGCAGCGCCGGGACGATGCAGAAGGTGCAGGTGTTGTTGCAGCCGACGGAGATCGAAACCCAGGCCGCGTACGCGCTCTCGCGGCGGGTGGGCAGCGTCGAGGGGAACGCCTCAAGGGACTCGGCGATCTCGACCTGCGCCTCTTCCTGCACGCGGGCGCGCTCCAGAAGGACCGGCAGCTTGCCGATGTTGTGCGTGCCGAAGACGACGTCCACCCAGGGGGCCCGCTGCACGATGGTGTCGCGGTCCTTCTGGGCGAGGCAGCCGCCGACGGCGATCTGCATGCCGGGGCGCTTCGTCTTCATCGGGGCGAGGCGGCCCAGGTTGCCGTACAGCCGGTTGTCGGCGTTCTCGCGTACGGCGCAGGTGTTGAAGACGACGACATCGGCGTCGCCGTCCGCACCCTCGGGCGCGCGCACATAACCGGCGCCCTCAAGGAGGCCGGAGAGCCGTTCGGAGTCGTGGACGTTCATCTGGCACCCGTAAGTGCGCACTTCGTAGGTCTTGGGTTCCTGAACGTCCACTGCCTGGCTCCGGTCGCTGCTGCTCATGTGACAAGGGTAGGCGGTGCCCGGAGTGCCTCCCGTCCCCCTAGGCTCCGGGGGCCGTCCAGCCCTGGCGGCTCAGGATCTCCGAGACGTCCGGCGCACGGTAGTGCTCCCCCTTCAGGACCTTGCCGTCCGCCCGGCGGGCGACATGGCCGTCGGGGCCCAGCTTGGTCATGTTCGCGCGGTGGATCTCGGCGATCACCGCGTCCAGGTCGATGCCGTGGACGAGCGCGGTGCCGTACGCGACGTAGACCACATCGGCCAGCTCGTGCGCGAGCCGGTCCAGCGGGCCGCTCACCGCCACCTCGGCGACTTCGGCGGCCTCCTCGGCGAGCAGCTCACCGCGGTGGGCGGCGAGCTCCGGGGAGACCTCCGTCGGCACGCTGCGGGCGTCGAGCCCGAAGGCGACGTGGAATTCACGGACCAGGGAGGCTGGAGAGGGCTGCATCCGCCGAGCCTACCGAGCGGTGGGAGACCCCCTGCGGGGCCGGGCCTGGTCAGGACGGCTCCCGGGCTGGCAGGATCGCGCGCATGTTCCAGGCACTCCCCCGTATCGGCCGACGCGGCGCACTGCTCGGCTCGGCGGCCGCCGCCGTGGTCCTAGGGCTGCTGCTGTGGTGGCTGCTGCCGCTGGGCGAGGAGTCGCCGAGCGGATCGATCACGTTCAGCACCGGCACACCGACGGGGGTCTACCAGAAGTACGGCACGATGCTGCAGGACGAGTTCGCCAAGGACATGCCCAACCTGGACGTACGGCTGCAGAACAGCGACGGGTCCCAGGAGAACGTACGGCGGGTGGCCACCGGGCAGGCCGACTTCACCATCGCAGCGGCCGACGCCGTGGAGACGTACATGCTCCAGGGCACACCCGGTTCGGACATGCTGCGCGGCTGCGCCCGTCTCTACGACGACTACGTGCACGTGGTGGTCCCGCGCTCCTCGTCCGTGAAGTCCGTGGCGGACCTGCGCGGCAAGAAGGTCGCCGTCGGGCCGAGCGGATCAGGGGTGCGGCTGATAGCGGACCATGTCCTGCAGGCCGCGGGGCTCGATCCCAAGGAGGACATCGTGCCGCTCCCCGACGGGATCGGGACCATGCCCACGCTGCTCAAGCAGCACAAGATCGACGCGTTCTTCTGGTCGGGCGGTCTGCCGACAAGTGCCGTGCAGAAGCTCTCGCAGAGCTTCAGGATCAAGCTGCTGCCGATCGGCAGCGACCTGGTCGAGAAGCTGCACCAGCAGGGCGGCGCCTCCAGCTACTACCGGGCCGCCGTGATGCCGGCCGACGCCTATCCCAAGGCCCAGCTGGGCGAGTCCGTGCAGACGGTGGCGGTGGCGAACCTCCTGATCACGCGCGAGGACTCGGACCCGAAGCTCACGGAACAGCTCACCCGCACGGTGATCAACAGCCGCGACCACATCGGCGCCGTGGTGCACGCGGCCCAGCTGGTGGACCTGCGGACGGCCGTCTACACCGACCCGCTGCAGCTGCACGAAGGGGCACGGCGCTACTACCGCTCGGTCAAGCCGTAGCCCTCTCCCGGCCTGCTCCTCGACCCCGCCGGGCCCCTGTCAGGCGCCCGGCGACCTCGGCACCGTCACCGTCACCTTCAGGCCGTGCGGCGCGTGATGGGCGTACGCGATGGACCCGCCGCCGGCCGCGAGGAGCACCCGGGAGATGGACAGGCCGAGTCCCGAGCCCTTGATGTTCTGGTGGCCGGCGCTGCGCCAGAAGCGGTCGCCGATGCGGGCCAGCTCCTCGTCGGTGAGACCGGGGCCGCCGTCGGTGACGACGACGGTCGACACCTCGCCGTTCGAGGAGACCGCCACCTCGACGCTCTCCCCTCGCGGCGTGAACTTCAGCGCGTTGTCGATCACCGCGTCCAGTGCGCTGGACAGGGTGACCGGATCGGCCCAGGCGGTGGTGGCCGGGCACTTCCCCGCCAGGCGTACGCCCTTGCTCGCCGCGAGCGCCGCCCAGGACGCGACACGTTCGGCCGTCAGCTCGCCGATGTCGGTGAGCCGGAGGTCCGCCTCGGCGTGCTCGGCGAGGGCGAGGTCGAGGAGGTCGTCGAGAACCTCGGCGAGACGCTTGCCCTCGGTGCGGACCGAGGCGATCTCCTCGTTGCCCTCCGGCAGTTCGAGGGCGAGCAGCTCGATGCGCAGCAGCAGCGCCGAGAGCGGGTTGCGCAGTTGGTGCGAGGCGTCGGCGACGAAGGCGCGCTGCTGCTCCAGAACGTCTTCGACGTTGTCCGCCATCTCGTTGAACGACCGGGCCAGGCGCCGGAGTTCCGGCGGCCCGCCGGCGGCGGCGACCCGGGACTTCAGACGTCCGGTGGCGATGTCGTGGGTGGTGGCGTCGAGGACGCGGACGGGCCGCAGCACCCAGCCGGTCAGCCGCAGCGCGGCGCCGACGGCGAGCAGCATCGCGGCGATCTCGCCCGCCCCGATGAGCAGCCAGCCGTGCAGCGTCTTCGAACGCAGATGTCCAGTGGGCGAGTCGGTGACGACGACGCCGATGACGTCACCGTCCCTGATCACCGGGGACGCGACGACCAGCCGGCTGCGCTGCCATGGCCAGACCTGCTTGGGATCGTGGCTGCGGCGCCCGAGGAGCGCCTCGTCGAAGGCGTCCCGGCCCTCGCCCTCGTCCGGGAGGAACCAGTCGTCGGGCGCGTTGGCCATGGGGTCGTGATTGCGGTAGAAGACGCCCGCCTTGATGCCGTACACGTCGTAGTACGCGGCGAGTTCCTTCTGGAGGGTCTCGCCGCGCTCGTCCGTGGCGCCCACCGGGGCGCCGGAGGGCCGGTCGGTGACGAACTGCGCGAGAGCGGCGAAGCGCGCCGTGTCGTCGATGCGGTCGACGACCACCTTCTGCTGCTGCGCGGCGGCGAAGCTCCCGGCGAGCGGGATGCCGAGCGCGAGCAGTACGGCCGCCATCAGGACGATGAGCAGCGGAAGAAGACGTGTGCGCACCTGTACCCGCTACGACACCGGGGCGACGAGCCGGTACCCGACGCCGCGTACGGTCTCGATCAGCGCCGGCATGTGCAGCTTGGAGCGCAGGGACGCGACGTGCACCTCCAGGGTGCGCCCGGTCCCTTCCCAGCTGGTGCGCCACACCTCGCTGATGATCTGCTCCCGGCGGAAGACCACTCCGGGGCGCTGGGCCAGCAGTGCGAGAAGGTCGAACTCCTTGCGGGTCAGTTGGACAACCGAACCGTCCACGCTGACCTGGCGGGTGGGGAGTTCGATGTGCACGGGCCCGAGCCGCAGGGCGGTCTCCGCGGGCGACGCGCCGTCGTCGTGCGCATTGCGCCGGCTGACGGCGTGGATGCGGGCGAGGAGCTCGCCCGTGTCGTAGGGCTTCACTACGTAGTCGTCGGCGCCGAGGTTGAGGCCGTGGATCCGGGAGCGTACGTCCGAGCGTGCGGTGACCATGATCACCGGGGTGCTGGTGCGCTTGCGGATCTTTCCGCAGACCTCGTAGCCGTCCTGGTCGGGCAGGCCGAGGTCGAGCAGGACCACTCCGAAGCCGGCGCCTTCCGGCACCAGCGCCTGGAGCGCCTCCTCGCCGCTGCGGGCATGCGTGACGTCGAACCCGTGCCGCGCCAGGACCGCGGACAGGGCGGCGGCGACATGGTTGTCGTCCTCGACGAGCAGCAGTCTCATCCCGGCCCCCTCCGGTTCATCGGTCGTACGGTCTCGGCTTGTAGAACGGTCGTACGGTCTCGGTCTGCTCAACGGTCGTGCGCTTCCCTGTGCTGAACGGCTGCACGCGCGCGTGCACCATGGCAGTCATTCCGATGGACGAGGACGACGTCAAGAGGGTTCCGGTTGCGGGCGGCTTCCGTTACCCAACGGGTACGCGACCCGCAGCAGCCATTACGTGGAGTATCCGCACGCTATCGGATCGTTATCCTCAATTTCCCCTCAGATGTAATGACGCTGGTCGCACGGGGTCACTACTGTCCTCCGCAACCGAGGAGGACGGAGCCAAAAAGCGATGACCGAAGTATCGGTGGCCAAGGACGCCGTGGCCGCGACCGAGGAACTGGTCGTCCTGAAGAGCGTCAACAAGCACTTCGGCGCGTTGCACGTGCTCCAGGACATCGACCTGACGATCGCCCGTGGCGAGGTCGTCGTGGTCATCGGGCCCTCCGGGTCCGGGAAGTCCACCCTGTGCCGCACCATCAACCGCCTGGAGACGATCGACTCGGGCGCCATCTCGATCGACGGCAAGGCACTGCCCGACGAGGGCAAGGCGCTCGCCCGGCTGCGGGCCGACGTGGGCATGGTCTTCCAGTCCTTCAACCTCTTCGCGCACAAGACGGTGCTCGAGAACGTGATGCTGGGCCAGATCAAGGTCCGCAAGGCCGAGAAGAAGGCCGCGGAGGAGAAGGCCCGGGCGCTGCTCGACCGCGTCGGTGTGGGCACCCAGGCCGACAAGTACCCCGCCCAGCTGTCGGGCGGCCAGCAGCAGCGCGTCGCCATCGCGCGGGCGCTGGCGATGGACCCCAAGGTCATGCTCTTCGACGAGCCGACCTCGGCACTCGACCCCGAGATGATCAACGAGGTCCTGGAGGTCATGCAGCAGCTCGCGCGTGACGGCATGACCATGATCGTCGTCACCCACGAAATGGGGTTCGCTCGTTCGGCTGCGAACCGTGTGGTGTTCATGGCCGACGGCCGCATCGTCGAAGAGGCTGTGCCGGACCAGTTCTTCAGCAATCCGCGCAGCGACCGGGCCAAGGATTTCCTGTCGAAGATCCTGCACCACTAGGTCCTGCGTTCCACCACTGAGGGCCTGCGTTCCCACCACCGAAGGCCTGCATCTCTTCACCAGTCAAAGGATGTTCACCATGAAGCTCCGCAAGGTCACCGCCGCCTCGGCCGTCGTGCTCGCGCTCGCGGTCACCGCCACGGCGTGCGGTTCGGACGACAAGAAGGACGACAGCGGCTCGTCGGGCGGCAAGACGATCAAGATCGGCATCAAGTACGACCAGCCGGGCCTTGGACTGAAGGAGCCGAGCGGTTCTTTCTCGGGCTTCGACGTGGATGTGGCGACGTATGTGGCCAAGCAGCTCGGTTACAAGCCGGACCAGATCCAGTGGGTCGAGACCAAGAGCGCCGACCGCGAGAACGCGCTCTCCCGCGGCGACGTGAAGCTCATCGCGGCGACGTACTCGATCACCGACGAGCGCAAGCAGAAGGTCGACTTCGCGGGTCCCTACCTGCTGGCCCACCAGGACCTGCTGCTCAAGAAGGACTCGGACATCTCCAAGGCCACGGACCTCAACGGCAAGAAGCTGTGCTCCGTGACCGGCTCCACCTCGGCGCAGAACATCCACGACACGATCGCCCCGAAGGCCAACCTCAAGGAGTACAGCGGCTACTCGGAGTGCATCGCTGCACTCCAGAGCGGTGCCGTGGACGCGGTCACCACCGACGACTCGATCCTCGCGGGCTTCGCCGCGCAGGACAAGTACAAGGGCCAGTTCAAGCTCGCCGGGCTCAAGCTCAGCAACGAGAACTACGGCATCGGTGTGAAGAAGGGCGACACCGCCACCCTGAACAAGGTCAACTCCGCTCTGGAGAAGATGGTCAGCGACGGCTCGTGGCAGAAGGCGGTCGACAAGAACTTCGGCCCGGCCAAGTACAAGAACGAGAATGCGCCGAAGATCGGCCAGCTCGTCAAGTAGGACAAGCCCTCGGCTAAGCAAGCCCTCGGCCCTGCAGGGTGCCTCTGGCGCGCCGCCGCCCGCCGCGATCACGGCGGCGGCGCGCCACGCCGTCCTCGTACGCCACATACCCGGAAGCGCGGGAGATCGTGTTCGATTTTCTTCAAGGTTATGACGTCCTAGGGGCGTTCTGGATGACGGTGAAACTCACCGTCCTCTCCGCCGTCGGCTCCCTGGTCTGGGGCACCCTGCTGGCCGCGATGCGGGTCAGCCCGGTCCCGTTGATGCGCGGGTTCGGCACCGCCTATGTCAACATCGTCCGGAACATCCCCCTGACGGTCATCATCCTGTTCAACTCGGCCGGCCTCGCCGACATCTTCGGCGTGACGATGGGCGCGTCCGACTTCAAGATCCAGGGCTTCCGCCTTGCGGTGCTCGGTCTGGTTGCCTACCACGCGGCCTTCGTGTGCGAGGCGCTGCGTTCCGGCATCAACACCGTGCCCCTCGGACAGGCCGAGGCGGCTCGCGCGATCGGGCTGAGCTTCAGCCAGACGCTGCAGCTCGTCGTGCTGCCGCAGGCGTTCCGTTCGGTCATCGGTCCGCTGGCCAACGTACTGATCGCGCTGACCAAGAACACCACCGTGGCGGCCGCGATCGGCGTGGCGGAGGCCGCCTATCTGATGAAGACAATGATGGAGAACGAGGCCCAGACACTGCTCATCGGCGCGGTCTTCGCCTTCGGGTTCGTGGTTCTGACCCTTCCCACCGGCCTCATCCTCGGCTGGCTGGGCAAGCGACTGGCGGTGAAGCGATGACCTCCGTCCTCTACGACGCCCCCGGCCCTCGGGCCAAGCGACGCAACGTCTTCTTCTCGGCGATCTTCGTCATCCTGCTCGCCCTTCTGGCGTGGTGGATCTGGCGGACACTGGACGACAAGGGCCAGTTGAAGTGGTCCCTGTGGGAGCCTTACACGACGTCCGACGCCTGGACGACGTATCTGCTGCCTGGCCTCGGGAAGACGCTGAAGGCCGCCGCACTGTCCATGCTCATCGCGCTTCCGCTGGGTGCGTTCTTCGGTATCAGCCGCCTGTCCGACCACCGGTGGGTCCGCGTGCCGGCTGGCGTCGTGGTCGAGTTCTTCCGCTCGATCCCCGTGCTGCTGCTGATGCTGTTCGCCAACGAGTTCTACTCCCGCTATGCGAACGTGAGCAGCGACAACCGGCCCCTGTACGGAGTCGTCACCGGCCTGGTGCTCTACAACGCCTCGGTCCTCGCCGAGATCGTACGAGCCGGCATCCTCGCGCTCCCCAAGGGGCAGACGGAGGCCGCCTACGCCGTCGGCCTGCGCAAGGGCCAGACGATGACCAGCATCCTGCTCCCGCAAGCGGTCACGGCCATGCTGCCGGCCATCGTCAGCCAGCTCGTCGTCATCGTGAAGGACACCGCGCTGGGTGGCGTGATGATCGGCTACACCGAGCTGCTCAACACGCGCAGCACCTTCGCGGCCAACTACGCCAATGTCATCCAGAGCTTCGTCGGGGTGGCGCTCATCTACATCGTCGTGAACTTCCTCCTCACGAGCTTCGCAAGCTGGCTGGAGCGCAGGCTGCGCCGCAGCAAGCGGAGCACCGGTGCGGTCCTCGGGGCCGCGGATGTGGAAGAGCTCAACGCCGCCGAGGTCGGGGGCACCTACGGAACCGGTTCCGACCGCACGATCTGACATGCATCCGATAGAGCTGTGGTCCGCCGGGATATCGGCGGACCCAGTCATACGCAGGGCCAAGCCCGGCAGGCCATCTGTGAACCGTTTCAGCTCACCGGCTGGTCGGGTGATCCGGAAGCCTCAGCCGGGACGCCCGCGTACGCGGGCGAGGCTCCTGGCTCGTTGAATCGGGTATCTCACCAGAACTCACCCCACAGGAACCCTTGTTGGTCCCCCATCGCCGGATGGTGACGGCCGACTGGCCCACACCGCCGGCGACGACCGACATCTGAAGATGCCGGGCTGGCTCCCTGAGCGTTTGGTTCTGTTTGCGCTCGATGCGTCAGGGCTTCTCGGCTCCGGCATCATGGGACGGGAGACATTCGTGAGTCGGCTGCTGGTGATGCGGCAGCAGAGGAATCCAGACCTCCGCCAAGGTGCACTTGGCCGACCAGGGCACCGACGCCGGGAATCGGATCATCGGCCGCAAGCGCCGCCTCGGCTGCGACACCCTCGGCCTGCTGCTGACCGTGCTGGTCACCGCCGCCAGCGTGTCCGACACCCCGGCCGGCGTGACCCTGCTGTCCCGCATCGCCGCCGCCTACCCCCACGTGACCAAGGGCCTGGGCGGACGCCGGCTACCGCACCACGGCCATCGACCACGGCGCCCGCATCGACGTCCAGCCCGTGGAGCACGCGGATTCACGATCATTCCGAGACGATGGACGATCGAGCGCAGCATCGGCAGGCTCATGCACCACCGCCACCTCGCCCGTGACTACGAGACCCGCCCACACCGCACCGACGCCATGATCCACCTCGCGATGATCGACCTCATGGCCCGCAGGCTCATAGGCGAAGCCACCCTCAACTGGCACGGAACCTAACCCGGGACCAAACGTCAGTTAGACGGTGGCCTACATACTGAGGCGGACGAATGGCTTGTAGCAGCAAACTGCTGCGGCGAGGCCGAGAAAAGTTAGGTAGTTGCCGCATCACGTCCAGATACGGGGCAGGAGAGAAGAGAGCCAGCCCTAGCACGAAATACACCACCAGCCGGGCCGGGAGCAGGCGCTTGCGTTGCTCCACACGACCGCAGGCGGCCACCACCCGATCCACCAGACCTGGCGGATAGACCCAGGTCAACAGGCCTAAACCCGATAACTCAGAGACGCTTGCAGCCACCCGAACCACCCCCGGGACCACTACACAGCAGCCTACGCCCGCAAGCTAACGCAACGGCATTGCGTCCAGACCGCCGCGTTTGTGCGGAGGTCAAGGTGGTGCCCTTGGGAAAGTGCAGCGGAGCAGGCCCTTGGTGTTTTGTTGGGGCCACGCTGCCACGTGCTGTGAGCATCGGCGAAAGTAGATCTCCAGGCTGGTAAAAACGCGGAGTTGAGCGTGCTGGGCCGTCTCCGCACCCTGATTCCGAGTCAGCGACTTGCGGAGCTGTTCGAGCAAGGTAGATCGTCCCACCCACGGCGTCGCACACGGCTTCGACTCTGTGCCCGGCCAGTGCCGGGCCGTTATTGATGCGGGCCCACCGTTTTCGGACATGGGCGAATATCGCGGCAGCGCCGCGAACCGGGTAGCTCGCTCGACCACGGTGCCGATCACGAACTGTTCAGGCCGACAATGAGGTCGCCTTCGCAGTGTCCGGGCACCGCCCGATCCTCAGCCTCGGCTGCGATGCTCGTCCCTTCGAGCGCAGGCCCCTTCGAGGGCAGCTCGCGCCGCCGCGGCGACGGGAGGCCCGCTGCACCACTGGATCACGTACACCTGATGCGCAGTCAAGTGACGGAGGTAGTGGCGTGATCGCCACTACCTTCGTCACTTGACGCAAGCACTGGCAATGGGTTGCATACGTTCTGTGATCGCGCACCCCGCTCCAACTGCCTGTTCCCGTACGTCCCCCAGGACACCGCTCCGGGCAGGGGGCACCGCGCCGTGGACCCGGTGATCATCGTCGGAGCGGGGCCTGTCGGGCTGACGCTCGCCCTTGCGCTGGCACGCCAGGACGTTCCTTCCGTGGTCCTCGACGAAGGTCCGGGCAAGGACGAGCAGCGGCTCGCGCGCAGCGTCGTACTGCGTGAGGACACCGCCGCGCTCGTGGAACGGCTGACCGGCTTGCCGCTCGCGGAGGCCGGATTCCGTTGGGCCGGATGGCGGTCGGTGCGGCGCAAGCAGGTGATCCGCGAGATCACGTTCGACAACACCGATCCGGCGCCCGTCCACATCGCCCAGCACGTCCTGACCACCGCCCTGCGCGAAGCCATCGCCGACGAGCGGCTGGTCAGGCTCACCACGGACAGCCGACTCGACTCCGTCGAGCAGGACCCGTCGGGTGTCACCGCGCACACCCGCGGCCCCAAGGGCACGTGGTGGCGCGGCAGTTACCTGGTCGGCTGCGACGGACCGCGTTCGACCGTGCGCAAGCTCCAGGACATCCGCTTCCCCGGCCGCACGGCCGTCGAACGACACGCCGTGGCTGCCCTGCGGACGGAACTTCCCTGGCCCGGCGAGGCGTTGCTCCATCGGATGCCGCCCTGGCGGACGGCGGGCCCCTCGGCCGGGGAGGTGGCCGGCCGCCCGCTGCCCGACGGCGTGTGGCGCCTGGACTGGCTGCTGCCGCCGGGCAAGGACCTGGTCACCCCGGACCTGCTGTTGGCACGCATCCGGGAGACCCTCGCGGGCTGGAGCGGGGGCTCCACACCGCCGTACGAACTGCTGGACACCGGCGTCCACACGATCCACCACCGCCTCGCCCGCCGGTGGCGCGCAGGCCGCGTCTTCCTCGCCGGGGACGCCGCCCACCTGCTCGGCGCGCTCGGTACGCAGGGTCTGGACGAGGGTTTGCGGGACGCCGACAACCTCGCCTGGAAGCTGGCGCTGGCCTGGCACCACGGACCGCGCGACAAGCTGCTGGACAGCTATCAGGACGAGCGTCGCGCGGTCGTCGCGGCCCGGCTGCGCGCCGCCGACCAGGCGCTGCCCCTCGTACGCGGTGGCGCGGGCCTGCGCGCCTACGTGCCCGGCTCGGCCCGCGGCCACGACGCGCTGCTCACGGACGGCCACCTGGGGCAGGGCCCGCTCGGTGCGCCGGGGGCGTACGCCGATTCGCCGCTCGCGCCTCCGTACGCCGAGTCGGCGGTCGCCGTGGACACGGAGCCCGGGGCGCCGGCCGCCGATGTGCGGGTGACTGCCGAGGACGGCTCCTTTGTGCGGCTGCGGGACCGGCTCGGACACGGCGCGCTGCTGGTGGTGCTGATCGCCCCCGGTACGGGCGTGTGGGAGCGCAAGCACTGGGTCACGGCGGGGATCATGCCCCGGCTCGCGGCTGCCGTCACCGCGCTGCCGCATCCCGCTGAGCTGCTGGTCACGGAGAGCTACCCGGGTGCGCCCGCGCACACCGTGCTTCTCCTCCGCCCCGACGGGCACCTTGTCACGGCGCTGAGCGGGGTGCGCCCGGCCGATCTGTACGCGGCGGCGGAGGCCACTGTGGGTGGTCCTGCGCGCACGGAGGCGGGCGCGACGGCCGGCAAGAGCTGAGGGGTCGGTGCCCAGCCGCTTCTGCGCCGGCCCGGCGCCTGCGGTGCCGACCTGACCTGGAGCTCTTCCGATCCTGTAGTCACGCTGTGGTCCACATAGTGACGGTGAGTTGACCGGTCTGCACCGGCATGGTGTACTCCGGATCGTGACCGACACCTGTGTGCGCCTGTGGCGGAGGGTCCATATGGACCTCGTCCGCTATGCGGGCTGCGTGTGTCGCCCGTCCTGCTGATTCGCATCCCTTTCCTCGCGCGCCCCGGCCCGTGCTGCCGCGCGCCCTCCCGCGAACGCTCAGGACGGCCCCCTTGTCTGCGTCACCCTCTGTCTCCCTCCCTGCTTCCGCGCCCGTCCGGCCCCCCACCCAGGCCGAACTGCTCGACTTCGTGCGCCGAGCGGCGGCCGACGCCGAGCTGATCTCCTCGCTCCCGCTCGACCCCGAAGGCCGTACCTGGGTGCGCCTCGAAGGCCCCGGCGGCAGCGAGGCCTGGCTCATCGGCTGGCCACCGGGCACCGGGACCGGCTGGCACGACCACGCCGAGTCCGTCGGCGCCTTCCTCGCCGCGTCCGGCGAACTCAAGGAGAACTCGCTCGCCGCCCGCCTCCCCGCGGACGGCTGGAAAACCCTGGAACTCACCGAAGGAGTGGACCGGGAACGCCGGCTGACCGCCGGCGAGGGGCGCGCCTTCGGCCGTCACCACGTCCACGAGGTGCTCAACGAGTCCACCGACGAGCACGCGATCTCCGTCCACGCCTACTATCCGCCCCTGCCGCGGATCCGCCGTTACAGCCGCACCGGGCAGGTACTGCGTCTGGAGCACGTCGAGCGTCCGGAGGACTGGCAGTGAGCACAGAGTCCGAACACCCCGTGGGCATCGACGAGTTGCTGGAGCGGGTCCGCGAGGGCCTCGACCGCGTGGAGGCCAAGGAGGCGCACGACGCCGCGCAGTCGGGCGAAGCACTCCTGGTCGACATCCGGTACGCCGCCCTGCGCGACCGCGACGGTCTGATCCCCGGTGCCCTCGTCGTCGAGCGCAACGAGCTGGAGTGGCGCCTCGACCCCCAGGGCAGCCACCGGGCCTCCGAGGCGACGAGCCACGATCTGCGGGTCGTGGTCGTCTGCAACGAGGGGTACGCGTCGAGTCTGGCCGCCGTGTCCCTGCGGCAATTGGGCCTGCACCGGGCGACGGATCTGGTCGGCGGGTTCCAGGCGTGGAAGGCGGCCGGCTTTCCGGTGACGACGTAACAGAGGTTTTGGCTGGTCGTACGTCGATGTGGGCGCCCCTGTTGTAAGGGGCGCCCACCCTTGCGTACTGCCCCTTACCGGTTACTCCTTGGCCGTGGCCACCGTGACGGCGCGGACCTTCAGCGCCACACGGCCCGGCAACGCGGTGGCTACGAGGGCGAGGAGGCCGGCGGTCGCGACGACGGCGACGTACAGCAGAGGGGTGACTGCCGGAGCCGCGCTGCCCGTCATCCCGACGCTGAAGGCGGTGAGGACAGCGAGGGCGATACCGCTGCCCAGGACCGTCGCAAGGAGCAGGACCGACAAAGCCTCGCTACGCAGCATCCGCAGCACCTGGCGGCGGGTCGCCCCGGCGAGGCGGAGCATCGCGAACTCCCGGACACGTTCGGAGACCGACATCGCCAGGGTGTTGACAACGGCGATGGCGGTGAAGGCCAGGACCAGCCCCATGGCCAGGTAGTTGACCTCGGCGTTCGCCTGCTGACGGTCCGCCTGGATCGAGTCGGCGGCGGCCGGTGCGAGGACATGGACAGCCGGGAACTCACGGAGCGTAGTCGCGAGTTGTGTCTGTGTACGGCTGGTCCTGACGAGCACGGTGGTGGCGAGGGGGTTGTCCACGTGGCGGGTGATGAGGTCATGGGCGAAGGTGAGGTCGCCGAAGCCGAGGCCCTTGGCATACACGGCGGCGACGGTGAGCGTGGCGGGCGTGCCGTCGCCAAGGGTGAGCTTCAGAGTGCTGCCGGGCTTCAAGCGGAGTTGGTCGGCTGCGAGTTCACTGACGGCGACGGTGGTGCTCTTCAGGGCGGTCAGTGAGCCGGCGGTGACGTCCGGGTCCCATGTGCGGGCGAGGCCTTCGGGCGTGACGCCCTGGGCCGCGTACTTGTCGAGTCCCACGCGGACCGTCGTACGGACCACTTCGGTGGCGGTGTCGTGCTGTGTGCGCAGCAGTCGGGCGGCCTCGGCGGGGACACCGGGGCCCTGGGCGGCCAGCACCCAGTCGGCGCGGATGCCTTCGCGGGCCTGGGCGCGGGCCGCGTCGCCGAGAGTCGGCTGAACGAAGAGAACCGTGCAGGTCATGCCGATGAGCAGGGTGAGAGGGGTGACAACGGAGGCCATACGGGCGGCGTTGCCGCGCAGGTTGGCGCGTGCCAGGCGGCCACCGGGACCGGTCAGTCGCAGCGGACGGGAGAGCAGCGCGGCGGCTGCCCTGACCAGGAGCGGGCCCAGCAGGGCGACGGCGGAGGAGAGGACCACGACGGCGAGGAAGGTCACGGGAGTCGAGGCGGGTTCGGTGCGCAGGATGCTGAGCACGGCGACAAGGACGGAGCCACCGGCGAGCAGCGCGAGTCCGGCGAGGATGCGCCCCCATGCGGGGCGGGCAGGCTCGGCCTTCGCTTCGGCGAGTGCCTCGGCCGGGCGGATCCGAGTGACGCGCCGGGAGGAGACACGGGCGGCGGCCCACGCTCCGAGGAGCGTCGCGGCGACCGCCGCGAACAGCGGGAAGACGCTGACGGTGTGCTGCAGCGTGGCCGGGACGGCACCCATGGCGACGAACCGGCTGTGCAGCCAGCTGCCCAGTGGCAGCCCCGCGAGGGCTCCGAGGACACCGGCCGCCGCGCCGACCAGTAGTGCTTCGCGGCCGAGGAGCCGGCGGATCTGGCCCGGTGTGGCGGCGATGGCGCGCAGCAGGGCGAGTTCGCGGTGGCGCTGCTGAACGGAGAGCGCGAAGGTTCCGACGACCACGAGGACGGCCACGAGCAGCGAGGTGCCGCCCATCGCGCCGCCCATGCTGACCAGCTTCGTCCGGGCGTTGGCCGCGTCCAGGAACTCGACCGGGCCACGGCCGTCGCCCGCGCTGACCTGAGCGGTGGTGCCGTGCAGGGCCTTCGCGACGGACTGCTTCAGCTCCACGGCATCCGTGCCCTTGGTGGGGAGCACGCCGAAGGCGGTGACCTGTCCGGGGTGCGCGGCGAGACGCCGGGCCTCCCGCACCGAGAAGAACAGGGAGGTCTGATGGTGCACGGACCGGGCGGGCGCCGCGATTCCGCTGACACGGTAGGTGCGCGGCGCCTGTGTCGACTGGACGGTGAGACGGTCGCCCGGCCGGAGGTGCGCGCGCTCGGCGAGGTAGTGGTCGATGACGACGTCATCGTCGGCCTTGGGCGCGGTGCCGGTGGTGAGCGTGTACGGGGTCAGCGCGGCGGAGTCCCAGGCATGGCCGTAGGCGGCTCTGTTCTTCTCTGCCGCGACTTTCGGCATCAACGGCTGGGCGAGGAAGGTCAGTTCGGGGATGACACGGCCTACGCCCGGTGCCTGGCGAATGCGTGCGGCGAGGTCGTCGGGAAGCCAGGCACGT
This sequence comes from Streptomyces sp. SAS_270, assembly GCF_052543295.1. NCBI lineage: Bacteria > Bacillati > Actinomycetota > Actinomycetes > Kitasatosporales > Streptomycetaceae > Streptomyces > Streptomyces sp. SAS_270. The sequence continues at coordinate 35,313 of NZ_JBMNDS010000061.1, read as the reverse complement.
TCGGCGATCGGCTTGGCCTTGTGCTTGACCTTGGTCTTGCCCTTCTTGTGCTTGACGGTCGTTTGGTGGACGTTCTGGTCGGCGGAGACCACGACGGGGGTCGCGGCATAGCGCTCGGTGCTGATCGTGCCGCGCAGTCCGGTTTCGAGGAGGGTGCCGCAGGCGGTGATGAGGGCGGCCGCACACATCAGGGCGAGGAAGGCACCGAGGAAGCCGCCCTTGCGGGCTCGGACGGTCTTCAGTGCGTAGCGCAGCATCATGACAGGTCGCTCTCTTTCGCGGGGGCCGGGAAGGCGAGGAAGCGGGTGAGCATGGTGCGGGCGCCGGGCGGAGTGTCGGATTCGGGGCGCTTGTAGCGGTTGAGGAGCGCGATGTACTCCTCGAAGAACTCGCGGAGTTCGGGGAGCGTGAGGCGCACGGTGCCGCGCGAGTACGGGAAGGCGTCGGCCCAGGGGTCGTCGTCCGCGTCCCGTCGCAGTTGTGCCTGCTCGAAGAGTTCGAGGTCGGCGGCGTACGCGTGATGGTTCAGCTCGTCCATCACCAGCCGCATCTCGGGGCTCTGGCGGCTGCGCGGCGGGAAGCGCCGGTCACCGGGTACGGCACGCCACCAGCGCTCCCGGCCGTGGCCGGACGCCTCCTCCGGTTCCGCCGTTTCCTCCACGAAGCCGTGCCGGGCGAGTTCGCGCAGGTGATAGCTGGTGGCTCCGGTGTTGAGCCCCAGGGCCCGGGCGAGCGTCGCGGAGGTGGCGGGGCCGTGCAGGGTGAGGTGCTGGAGCATCCGCTGCCTGCGGGGCTGCGCGAGGGCTTTGAGCGTGGCGAGGTCGGAGAGCTCGATGGGGGTGCTCGGTGTCTCCGGGGGTTCGGTCGCGCCGGGTTGCTGTGCCATGCGTACACAGTCGCCTGTGCACAGATACCTGTGCACTGCGGTGACCTGGCATCTTGAGCCGGGGGTTAACCCCACCCCGGCGAGGCGGAGTTGGGCATCATCGCCCGGGCGGGAAAGACACCGGCCGGAGCGGGAAATGCACCCGCTGGGAAATACGTCCGGGCCCTGAACGCGATCGGCGCGCCCCCGCGCGTCTACCGTGTTCAGGGCCCGCGATCGGGCTGCCGACCGGTGACCGTCATCTCTTGGCTGTCGGCTGTCGGCCGACTATCGGCTGTTGGCCGCTGATCTCGTGGGACCCAGGATTCGGAGCGCCACGGTTCGCGCGCCCGGTTCGGCCCCGCGGGTTCCGTGGGGGGCGGTCCCGGGACCTCCGGTATCCGTGGGACCACCGCCGAGGTCAGAACGCCTCGTCCCCGAGCCCGTCCGTGTCCTCGCCCTCTTCTTCCAGCGCCTGCCGGACCACTCGCAGGGCCATGCCCTCGCCGTAGCCCTTGCGGGCCAGCATGCCCGCAAGGCGGCGCAGGCGCTTGTCACGGTCGAGGCCGCGCGTGGAGCGCAGCTTTCGGGCGACCAGCTCGCGGGCGGTCGCCTCCTCCTGGTCCGAGTCGAGCTGTCCGACGGCCTCGTCGATCAGCGTCGAGTCCACGCCTTTGGTCCGCAGCTCCCGCGCGAGTGCCCGCCGGGCCAGACCGCGGCCATGGTGCCGCGACTCCACCCAGGCTTCCGCGAAGGCACTGTCGTTGATCAGGCCGACCTCTTCGAAGCGGGACAGCACCTCGTCCGCGACGTCGTCAGGGATCTCGCGCTTGCGCAACGCGTCCGCGAGTTGCTTCCGCGTGCGCGGGGTCCCGGTGAGCAGGCGCAGGCAGATCGCCCGTGCCCGCTCAGCCGGGTCCCCTGGGGGCTCCCCCTTCTCGGCCCTCGACGAGGAAGGGAGGCCTCCGTCCTGTGGGTCGCCGGACGGCTCGCCGAAGCCACCGCCACGCCGCCGACGCCCCCGCCCGCCGGGCGGTCCTCCGTCACCGCGCCGACCACCGCCGCGGCGCGAGCCTTCGCCCGTCGCGCGGTGGCCGCCTGACGGGCTGTCGCCGCGGGGGGAGCCGCCGTACGGACCTTCGCCATCCGGAACTTCGCCATCCGGATCGGCTCCGTACGCGTACGGTCCATCGCCACCCGGGTCGCCGTCACGCCACCCGTCGCTGCCGTACGCCCCGCCACCGTCTCCGGCCGAGCCGTCGTCGGCCCCGTGCCCCTGCCCCTCCGGGGTCACGGGGTAGGCGTACTCGGCCCAGTCCGTTCGTCGTGTCATTGACTGACTCGCGGACTAGCTCTTGGCCACCGCGGCCTTGGACTTGGCCGCCTTGGCCGCCGGGGCGGGCACCGTCTTGGCTGCGTCGTCCGGAGCGGCCGAGACCGCCGCGTCCACACCCGGTTCGGCGGCGGGCTCCTGCGGCTTCACACCGACGCCCAGCTTCTCCAGGATCTTCTTCTCGATCTCGTTGGCGAGGTCGGGGTTGTCCTTCAGGAAGTTACGGGCGTTCTCCTTGCCCTGGCCGAGCTGGTCGCCCTCGTACGTGTACCAGGCACCGGCCTTGCGGACGAAGCCGTTCTCCACGCCCATGTCGATCAGACCGCCCTCGCGGCTGATGCCCTGCCCGTAGAGGATGTCGAACTCGGCCTGCTTGAAGGGGGGCGCGACCTTGTTCTTGACGACCTTGACGCGGGTGCGGTTGCCGACCGCGTCGGTGCCGTCCTTCAGCGTCTCGATACGGCGGATGTCGAGTCGCACCGAGGCGTAGAACTTCAGGGCGCGGCCACCCGTCGTCGTCTCCGGGGAGCCGAACATCACGCCGATCTTCTCGCGCAGCTGGTTGATGAAGATCGCGGTGGTCTTCGACTGGTTGAGCGCGCTGGTGATCTTCCGCAGGGCCTGGCTCATCAGACGGGCCTGCAGACCCACGTGCGAGTCGCCCATCTCTCCCTCGATCTCCGCACGCGGGACGAGCGCGGCGACGGAGTCGATGACGATGAGGTCGAGCGCGCCGGAGCGGACGAGCATGTCGACGATTTCCAGGGCCTGCTCGCCGTTGTCAGGCTGGGACAGGATCAGGTTGTCGATGTCGACGCCGAGCTTCTTCGCGTACTCGGGGTCGAGGGCGTGCTCGGCGTCGATGAAGGCCACCTGGCCGCCGGCCCTCTGCGCGTTCGCCACCGCGTGCAGCGTCAGCGTCGTCTTCCCGGAGGACTCCGGGCCGTACACCTCCACCACTCGGCCGCGCGGCAGGCCGCCGACACCGAGGGCGACGTCGAGCGCGGTCGACCCTGTGTGGATGACCTCGATGGGCTCGTTCGGCCGCTCGCCGAGGCGCATCACCGCGCCCTTGCCGAATTGCCGTTCAATCTGTGCGAGTGCGGCGTCGAGCGCCTTCTCGCGGTCGGTTCCTGCCATGGGTTCCACCCGGTTTGCTTGAGTCGATCGCTTCACGTCAAAGACGCTAACGCCTGCCACTGACAATGCGCCCCGACGCCCGTCCGGCCTGTGGATAACTCGGGCACATCTCCACGAAAACCCTCTCGAAATCCCCATCGAGAGGCTCGCCGGAGACTCCATGAGAATGGATGTTCGATTTTGGTGTCAAGCGCACCACGCGGCACCTCCGAGACTACGTTCACGGTCCGACATCACCCGTCACCGAACCTCCGCACCCGACGAGCCGGCACCGTACGACGACCGCGCGGCCCTACTCTCCCGGGCGTACGGCAGGAGTCTTCGGCCGTACGACGACCGCACGGCCCGGCCCGCGCAAGCTGAGCCCATGGAGAGCCGCAGCGGACCACGCACCCCAGCCATCCCCGCCCCCTTCACCGCCCCACTCTCTTCCCCCGGCACCACACCGGCGCTCGCGGTGCCGGGCCCGGGCACCCGGAGGACGACGAGAGCCGAACGCCTCTGCTACGGAACCGGTGCCGTACTGACGCTGTCCGGTCTGGCGCACCTGATGGTCTTCGCCGTCGACGGCGGCCCCTGGGAGGGGCCTGTCTCGTGGCGCAAGCCCGTCACGTTCGGGCTCTCTTTCGGGCTGACGCTGATCGCGATCACCTGGGTCACGTCGTATCTGCGCATCGGGACGCGGCTGCGCACGACGCTGCTGGTCGTGTTCGCCGCGGACTGTGTCGTGGAGGTCGGCGGGATCACCCTCCAGGCGTGGCGTCGGGTCCCCTCGCATCTCAACATGGAGACCACCTTCGACACCGCGGTCTCGATGACGCTCGCCGTGGGCGGCGGAGTGCTCGTGGTCCTGCTCACCGTGTTCGCCGTCGCCTCGTTCCGGCATCGCCCCGCGGGTCCCTCGGGGATGCCGCTCGCGCTGCGTTCCGGATTCGCGCTCCTGCTGGTCGCCCTCGTGTCGGGTGCGGCGATGATCGCGCGCGGAGTCGTCCTCACCCGGACCGGCCACCAGGAGGCCGCCTACCACTCGACAGCCCCGCTCAAGCCCCTGCACGGGGGGAGCCTGCACGCCGTCCTGGTGCTGCCCGCGCTGGCCTGGCTGCTGTCCCGCACGTCCTGGAGCGAGAGGACCGGACAACGCGTCCTGTACGCGGCGGTCGGCTGCTACGTGGCGGCCGTTCTCGGCGCGGGAGCGTGGGCAGCCTTCACCTACTGAGGGTTCTGCGGGGAGCCTTCCCCGTGCTCCCCGTGCTCCCCGTGCTCCCCGTGCTCCCCGTGCTCCTCTGCCCGCGGCTGCCTCCACAACCGCCGCACGCGCGCGAGGACGCTGCCCGAGGCCCGGCGGCGGTGCCCCTGCACCCGGGGGTCGTCGGTGACGTCGTAGCGCTTCACGTACGCCCCCAGGAAGGCCTGCAGGGTGGCGACCGCGGGAATGGCGACCAGGGCGCCGACGGCGCCGAGAAGGGCGGTGCCCGCGATGACCGACCCGAAGGCGACCGCGGGATGGATGTCCACGGTCTTGGCGGTCAGCTTGGGCTGCAGCACATAGTTCTCGAACTGCTGGTAGACCACGACGAAGATCAGCACCCACAGCGCGTACCAGGGGTCGATCGTGAAGGCGATCAGCATCGGCAGGGCGCCGGCGAGATACGTGCCGATGGTCGGAATGAACTGCGAGACCAGGCCGACCCAGACAGCAAGCACGGGCGCGTAGGGCACGCCCAGGGACTGCAACAGGATGTAGTGCGCGATGCCCGAGATCAGTGCCATCAGGCCACGTGAGTACAGATAGCCGCCGGTCTTGTCGACGGCGATCTCCCAAGCGCGCAGCACCTCGGCCTGCCGGGCGGGCGGCAGCACGGAGCACAACGCCCGCCGCAGCCGCGGCCCGTCGGCGGCGAAGTAGAACGAGAACAACGCGATCGTCAGCAACTGGAAGAGGCCGCCGAGCACCTGCGCGGACACGTCGAGGACGCCCGTGGCGCTGTTCTGCACGTACTTCCGCAGCCAGTCGGAACGGACCAGGCTCTGCTGGATGTCCACCCGTCTCAACTCGGTGTGGAAGGTGGTGTTGATCCAGTTGATGACCGAGTCCAGATAGTCCGGGAAGCCCTCGACCATCTTGATGATCTGGCCCGCGAGCATGGACCCGAGCAGCGTGATGAAGCCCGCCACCACGATCATCACCGCGAGGAAGACGACGAAGGTGGCCAGCCCACGGCGCATGCCGCGCGAGGCCATCCAGCTGACCGCCGGCTCGATCGCGAGCGCCAGGAAGAACGCGATGAGAATGTTGATCAGGAGGCCGGTGAGCTGGTGGAACGCCCAACTGCCCAGCTGGAAGGCGGCGATGAGTGCGAGGGCGAGCACCATCGCGCGCGGCAGCCAGCGCGGCATACGCCCGCCTCGCGCGACGGCGTCCTGGTCCGGGGGACCGGAGGGCGGTGTCGTGCCGAAGGGGGATGCGTGCTGGGCGACCTGCGCGGTCTCGTCTGTCGGGGCCACGGTGCAAGTCTCGCCCACGCCACCGACAATCGGTGACCACCCCTCGATCCTCGGGGCCCTTCAGCGGTTTTCGTGGGGAACGTTCATGGAAGTGCACACTGCGCGCCACACCTCCTTGGCCTCCCAGCCGGCGTTCAGAGCCTCGTGCACGGTGCGTCCGCCGAGCTCCGTCATCACATGATCGCGCGCGAAGGTGTCGGCGTACCCCGCTCCGAAGTGATCCGCCATTCGCTGCCAGAAGACCGTCAACCGCATGACTCCAGTATCCCGCCCCTGAGGGTGGGCCCTCGCCGGGACCACTTGTCGAGAACGCTTTCCGTCCTACGGTCTGACGCATGGCCGAAACAGGAGCATCCCCACTCCCCCCGACGCCCCCGGCGCAGACCCCGCTCTCGCGCGCCGAGCACTTCGTCTGGCTCACCGCGCGCGTGCTGGAGCAGCGCCTCTTCGCGTACCACTTCCTGAACGGGAGCGCCGACGCGGTGGAGACCGCGCTGACCGCGTACCTCAACGAGGACGACGGGTACGGTCACGCACTCGAACCCGATCTGCGCGGTCCGGTCAGCCAGCCACTGCACACGGCGCACGCGCTGCGCGTCCTGGACGCGATCGGGCGCTGCGGCGGGCAGCGCGTGGAGCGCGTGTGCCGCTATCTGACCTCCGTCTCCACCGCGGACGGCGCGCTGCCGGCGATCCATCCCAGCCAGCGCGGCTATCCGGCGGCGCCCTTCATCCCGGTCGTCGACGACCCGCCGAGCGAACTCCTCGCCACCGGGCCCGTGGTGGGCCTGCTGCACCGCAACGAGGTGTGGCACGCGTGGTTGTTCAGGGCCACCGACTTCTGCTGGCAGGCGGTCGATTCCCTGGAGAAGTCCCATCCGTACGAGGTCGAGGCCGTCGTGACCTTCCTCGACTCCGCGCCCGACCGCCCGCGCGCCGAGGCGGCCGCCGACCGCCTGGGCCGCCTGGTGCGCGAACACCGGCTCGCGGCCCTGGACCCCGAGCACCTTGAGTCGTATCCGGTGGCCCCCGGCTATGCGCCGGGAGAGCATCACTTCGCGCACGACTACGCGAAGACGCCGGGCTCGCTCGCGCGCGCGTGGTTCACCGACGAGGAGATGACGCGCTCGCTCGACTTCCTGGCGGGCGACCAGCGGACGGACGGCGGCTGGCCGGTCCGCTGGCGTCAATGGGCACCGGGCATCGCGTTGGAGTCCCGCCCGCGCGTGACCATCGAGGCACTGCGCACGCTACGGGCGTACGGGCGCCCCATCAGCTGAACCGCCCGGGGCTCCCGCGGGGGCACAGGGGGGCCTGTGCGCATCACAGGCCCCCTGTATCCCCTGGTCTCGCAATCGGTCCGTGCCCCGTCGTTGCCCCCGCCCCGATGCCTCAGCCCGTCATCGCCCGCACCCCCGCGGTCACCGCCACTGCGGCGGCGACCACCAGCAGGAAGGGCGCACGCAGAACGAGCGCGACGGCGGCTGCCGCGAGCCCGGCGGCCTTCGCGTCCACGACCAGCGTGTGGCCGTCGGCGAAGGTCTGCTGGGCCGTGAGGGCGGCGAGGAGGGCGACGGGCAGCAGGGCGGCGAGGCGCTTGACGAGCGGCCGTTCCAGCACGCCGGCCGGAACCAGGAGTCCGATGAGCTTGACGGCGTAGCAGCCGACAGCGGTCGCGCCGATGGCGATCCAGACGTTCACCGCTCCCCCCTCGCCCCGTTGTCGGTGGTCTTCATACGGCGACGCCCCTCTACGTAGAGGGCGGCGGGGGCGGCCAGCGCGGCCACCAGCACGGGAACTCCCGCCGGCAGGACGGGCAGCAGACCGAGCCCCAGCACAATCGCGAGACCCGCGACCGCACGCTCCGTGGTGCTCTTCAGCATCGGCGCGAGCAGCGCCAGGAAGACGGCGGGCCCTGCGGCGTCCAGCCCCCACGCGTCGGTGTCGCCGATGGCCTCGGCGCCGACGGCGCCGAGCAGTGTGGTGAGGTTCCACAACACGTAGAGGGTGAGGCCGGTGACGGTGAAGCCGATGCGGACGCTACGGCGCGTCGGCTGCGCGAGCGCGACGGCCGTCGTCTCGTCGATGACCCATTGGGCGGCGAACGGGCGCACCGCGCGCGGGAGGGCCAGCAGCTGCGAAAGGCGCAGCCCGTAGAAGGCGTTGCGCACACCTAGGAAGAAGGCGCCCGCCGCGGCCGTGAGCGGGTTGCCCCCGGCGGCGAGCGCGCCCACGAGAGCGAACTGCGAGGCGCCGGTGAACACCAGAAGACTGAGCGCACAGGTCTGCAGCAGCGTGAGCCCGCTGCCGGCCGAGGTCACCCCGAAGGCGAAACCGGACAGTCCGACGGCGACCCCGACCCCCAGGGCGTCCCGGACGACGGCGGCGTCGGGTTTTCCGCCGTCGTCACTGCGTATGTCTGCGAGAGCTTGCTGTTCTGCCACGCATCGGATGGTAGGAGAAGGTTCCCGTGTGGGTCTTGTACGTTCTTGCGCAAGCCCCGGCGTTCCCGCTGGTAGGCGCCCGGCGGGACCCCGACGACGCGGGTGAAGTGACGGTTCAGATGAGGTTGGTCGGTGAACCCGACAGCGGCGGCGACCTCGGCCGGTGCGGTTCCGGCGTCCAGCAGATGCCGCGCCCGGCGCACCCGGGCATCGGTCAGCCAGGTGTGCGGCGGCATCCCGTAGGCGTTCCGGAACGCGCGCAGCAGCGCGAACGGGCTGGTGCCCAGGTCGGCCGCCAGCCGCTCCAGGGCCGGAGGCGCGGCCATGTTCTCCTCCAGCACGGCACGCGCGCGTGCCGCGACCCGAGCGCCGGCGCTCCGCACGGCACGCTGCGGCAGCGAACCGCCGTTCAGCCGCAGCAGCCGGGTCACCGCGACCCGTAGCAGGGTGTCGGCGGCCAGCGCGTTGCCGTCATCCGCGGCCCGCAGCACCTGATGAACGAGGCCTGCGGCATACGGATCATCGAGCACGGGACTGGTGAACCCCGGGGTGCCGCGCACAGTGGTGGTCTCGGCCGCGATCCCGGCCACCAACTCGGGCGACGGATAGACCGCCCCGTACCGCCATCCCTCGGGAACCCCGGCGCGGCCCGTGTGCGGCGTATCGGGATTGACCAGTGCCAGGGCGCCCGGCCCCACGTACTGATCGGCACCACCGTGGTGGAAGACCTCCACACCATCAGCGATCGCGGCGATGACGAAGTTCTCATGCGTATGCCGCACGAAGATCTTGTCGACATACCGCGCCCGCAGCAGATCGACCCCCGGCAACTCGGCATACCGCCAGTGCCGCGCCCGCTCCCCGGAACCACCCATGCCCCCATTCTGCGCCGCTCCACACCCCCATCAGCCCTCGCAGCGCTCCGCCCCTCAGCCGCCCCCGCCCCCACGCACCCGCGGCCGCGTACGCACGGCAGGGGACGGGCCGGAACGTCCGCCCGCAGCGGATGGCGCGTCACCGCCCTCCGCTTGTACGCGTCACCGCCCTCCGCTTGTAAAGGAACCGATTCCGCGCCAGACCGAGGACGGATGCTCCGGCCCGGCCCCGACCCACACCGACCGGCAGGCGCCGGGCGACAGACGGCAGACGGCAGACGGCAGACGGCAGACGGCAGACGGCAGAACGAGGGACCGGCAGGCGAAGGAACACCCCGCAACCCACGCCCCACCCGCCCCACCCTCAAGGGCATTCCCCCAGCTCAGCGCCATTGTCAGTCCCCGGGTGCAGGATGGACGCATGGTCAGCTCACCGCTTCGAGCCCTCGACGGCTTCTCCCCCGCGACCCGCGGCTGGTTCACGGGGGCCTTCTCCGCGCCCACCGCGGCCCAGGCGGGCGCGTGGAGAGCGATCGCCGCAGGCTCGGACGTGCTGGTCGTAGCCCCCACCGGCTCCGGCAAGACCCTGGCCGCCTTCCTCGCCGCGCTGGACCAGCTGGCGTCGGCCCCACCACCGGCCGACCCCAGGAAGCGCTGCCGAGTCCTGTACGTGTCCCCGCTCAAGGCGCTGGCCGTGGACGTCGAGCGCAACCTCCGCAGCCCCCTGACCGGCATCCGCCAGGAGTCCGTGCGCCTGGGCCTGCCCGAGCCCGAGGTGAAGGTGGGCATCCGCTCCGGAGACACCCCGGCCGCGGAGCGCCGCGCCCTGGCCACCCGCCCGCCGGACATCCTGATCACGACTCCGGAGTCGCTGTTCCTGATGCTGACGTCGGCCACGCGCGACGCGCTGACCGGCATCGAGACGGTGATCCTGGACGAGGTGCACGCGGTGGCGGGCACCAAGCGCGGCGCGCACCTCGCGCTCACCCTGGAGCGCCTGGACGAGCTGCTGCCCAAGCCCGCCCGCCGCATCGGCCTCTCCGCGACGGTCCGTCCGGTGGACGAGGTGGCGCGCTATCTTTCGCCGCGCCGCAAGGTGGAGATCGTCCAGCCGCCGTCGGGCAAGGAGTTCGACCTCTCCGTGGTCGTCCCGGTCGAGGATCTGGGCGAGTTGGGCGGCTCCCCGGCGGCCGACGGGAACGACGGGGCGGAGAAGCCCTCCATCTGGCCGCATGTCGAGGAGCGGATCGCCGACCTCGTCCAGTCCCACCGCTCGACGATCGTGTTCGCCAACTCCCGTCGGCTTGCGGAGCGGCTCTGCAACAGGCTGAACGAGATCGCGTACGAGAGGGCGACCGGCGAACCCTTGGAAGAGGCGCACGCCCCGGCCGAGCTGATGGGCGGCTCGGGCGCGGCCCAGGGGGCTCCTCCCGTCATCGCCCGCGCCCACCACGGCTCGGTCTCCAAGGAGCAGCGGGCGCTGGTCGAGGAGGACCTGAAGGCGGGCCGCCTCCCCGCGGTGGTCGCCACCTCCAGCCTCGAACTGGGCATCGACATGGGCGCGGTGGACCTGGTCGTCCAGGTCGAGTCGCCCCCGTCGGTGGCCTCCGGCCTTCAGCGCGTGGGCCGCGCCGGGCACCAGGTGGGCGCGATCTCCACGGGAGTCGTCTTCCCCAAGTACCGAGGCGACCTGGTCCAGGCGGCGGTGGTCACCGAACGGATGCGCACCGGCTCCATCGAGTCGCTCCGCGTCCCGGCGAACCCCCTGGACGTGCTGGCCCAGCAGCTCGTCGCGATGACCGCGCTGGACACCTGGCAGGTGGACGACCTGCTCGCCACGGTCCGCCGCGCCGCCCCCTTCGCCTCACTCCCGGAGTCGGCGTTCACCGCGGTGCTGGACATGCTCGCGGGCCGCTATCCGTCGGACGCTTTCGCGGAGTTGCGCCCCCGTGTGGTGTGGGACCGCGTCGGCGGTACGGTCACCGGGCGCCCCGGCGCGCAGCGTCTCGCCGTCACGTCCGGCGGCACGATCCCCGACCGCGGGCTCTTCGGAGTCTTCCTGGCGGGCGCCGACCCCAAGAAGGGCGGCGGCCGGGTCGGCGAGCTCGACGAGGAGATGGTCTACGAGTCCCGGGTCGGCGATGTCTTCACGCTGGGCACGAGTTCCTGGCGTATCGAGGACATCACCCGCGACCGCGTCCTGGTCTCGCCCGCTCCCGGGGTCCCCGGCCGGCTTCCCTTCTGGAAGGGCGACCAGCTGGGCCGGCCGCTCGAACTGGGCCGCGCGGTCGGCGCGTTCCTGCGCGAGGTCGGCTCGCTGCCGAAGGAGGACGCCCGCCTGCGCCTCCTCGCCGCGGGCCTGGACGCCTGGGCCGCGGACAACGTGCTCGCGTACCTCGCCGAGCAGCGCGAGGCGTGCGGGCACATCCCGGACGACCGCACGATCGTCGTCGAACGCTTCCGCGACGAGCTCGGCGACTGGCGGGTCGTCGTGCACTCCCCCTTCGGCGCCCAGGTCCACGCCCCCTGGGCTCTCGCGCTGGGTGCCCGGCTCTCCGAGCGGTACGGCATGGACGCACAGGTCATGCACGCCGACGACGGCATCGTGCTCCGCCTGCCCGACGCGGACCTGATGGGCCTGGACCTCCTCGACCAGGAGCCCGTGAAGGCGGGCGCGGAGTACGACGCCGAGCAGGCGCCCGTCGGCGCGGCGGACGTCGCCTTCGACAAGGGCGAGGTCGATCAGATCGTCACCGACCAGGTGGGCGGCTCGGCGCTGTTCGCGGCTCGCTTCCGCGAGTGCGCCGCCCGGGCGCTGCTGCTGCCGCGCCGCAACCCGGGCAAGCGCACCCCGCTGTGGCAGCAGCGCCAGCGCGCCGCCCAACTCCTTCAGGTGGCAAGCGAGTTCGGATCGTTCCCCATCGTCCTGGAGGCGGTCCGCGAGTGTCTCCAGGACGTCTTCGACGTCCCTGGCCTCACGGAACTGATGGGCGACATCGAGTCCCGCAAGGTGCGCCTGGTCGAGGTCACCACGCCCGAGCCGTCCCCCTTCGCGCGCTCCCTCCTCTTCGGCTACGTGGCCCAGTTCCTGTACGAGGGGGACTCGCCCCTCGCCGAGCGGCGCGCCGCCGCCCTGTCACTGGACTCACGGTTGCTGGCCGAGTTGCTCGGACAGGCCGAGCTGCGCGAGCTGCTCGACGCCGACGTGCTGACCGAGCTGGAGCGGGAGATCCAGTGGCTGACCGAGGACCGGCGCGTCAAGGACGCCGAAGGCGTCGCCGACCTGCTGCGGATGCTGGGCCCGCTCACGGACGCCGAGCTGACCGAGCGCGGCGCCGATCCGCAGTGGGCGCACGAGCTGGCGGGGGCCCGCCGCGCCATCCGGGTCCGCATCGGGGGCGCCGACCACTGGGCGGCGATCGAGGACGCCGGACGCCTGCGCGACGCGCTCGGCACGGCGCTGCCCGTGGGTGTCCCGGAGGCCTTCACCGAGCCGGTCAAGGACCCCCTCGGTGACCTCCTCGCACGCTACGCCCGCACCCACGGCCCGTTCACGTCGACCACGGCCGCCGCCCGCTTCGGTCTCGGCACGGCCGTCACGGACGGGGCACTGCAACGGCTCGCGGCCAACGGGCGTGTCGTGCAAGGGGAGTTCCATCCAGCGGGCATCGGCCAGGAGTGGTGCGACGCGACGGTTCTGCGCCGGCTGCGGCGCCGTTCACTCGCGGCCCTGCGCCACGAGCTGGAACCGGTGCCACCCGCCGCGCTCGCGCAGTTCCTGCCGCAGTGGCAGCACGTCGGCAGCGGGCACGGACTGCGTGGTGTCGACGGACTGGTGCGGGCGATCGAGCAGTTGCAGGGCGCGTCCGTCCCCGCGTCGGCGCTGGAGAAGCTCGTCCTGCCCTCCCGGGTCGCCGGGTACGCCCCGGCGCTGCTCGACGAACTCACCGCGGCGGGAGAGGTGCTCTGGGCCGGAGCCGGGGCGCTGCCGGGCAAGGACGGCTGGGTGTCTCTCTACCTGGCGGACGCGGCCCCCCTGCTCCTCCCAGACCCGCACCCCTTGGAACCGACGGCGCTCCACCAGTCCGTCCTGGACATCCTCTCCGGGGGCTACGGCCTCTTCTTCCGCCAGATCGCCGACCAGGTCCGCGCCACCACGCACCCGGACGTCACCGATCCCCAACTGGCCGACGCCATCTGGGACCTGGCCTGGTCGGGGCGGCTCACGAACGACATGCTCACCCCGATGCGCTCTCTCCTGGGCTCCGGCCGTACCGCAGGATCCACCGCCCATCGCGCCAAGCGCACAGTGCCGCGCGGCCGCTACGGCTCCTTGACGGCCGCCGCTCGCCCCGCCTCGCGCACCGGCCCCCCGACGGTCGCCGGCCGCTGGTCGCTGCTCCCCGCCCGCGAGCCCGACCGCACGGTGCGCGCCCACGCCCTGGCCCGCACCCTGCTGGACCGGCACGGTGTGGTGACCCGCGGGGCCGTCGCCGCGGAAGGCGTCGAGGGCGGCTTCTCGGCGACGTACCGCATCCTGTCCGCCTTCGAGGACAGCGGTCAGGCGCGCCGCGGCTATGTGGTGGAGGGACTCGGCGCCGCACAGTTCGCGATGGACGGCGCGGTGGACCGCCTGCGCGCGACGGCGAACGCGCGGGATCGCGGCGAGACCCTGCCCGAACCGGACTTCACCAACGCCTTCCCCACTCCGAACGGCTCCCCCGGGCCTGACAACGCCACGCCCAACCTGGGCTTCACCGACGCCCAGACCTACTCGGACCCCCTGCACGGCCACGACACCGCGAACGCCCCCGACCCTTTCGGCGACCTGGACCGGACAGCGTTCCCCGACTTCCGCGACACCTCCGGCCGTACGCGCCCCGGCGGTCCCACCGGATCGCCCGCGACCCCCGGCTCCTACACCTTCGCCGACGACCACGGCTTCTCCGCCGACTCCGCATTCTCGGCCCGCTCCGGCCGCCCGGGCTTCTCCCCCGCGGGCCGCGCCCGCCTCGGCAGCGGCCCCCGGGCCGTGGTCCTGGCCGCCGCCGACCCTGCCAACGCCTACGGTGCCGCGCTCCCCTGGCCCGAGCCCCCGACCGGCGCCGGGCACAAGCCGGGACGCAAGGCGGGCTCCCTGGTCGTGCTCGTCGACGGCGAGCTGACGTTGTACATGGAACGCGGCGGCAAAACCCTGCTGGCCTGGCCCGCCGACCCGGACGGCGCGGTCACGGACGACGTTCGCCTGCACACCGCCGCCGAGGCCCTCTCCGCGGCCGCCCGCGCGGGCTCGCTCGGCACGGTCACCGTCGAGCGCGTCAACGGCGCCTCCGCGCTGACCTCCCCCTTCGGCACCCTCCTGGAAGGAGCCGGATTCATCGCGACCCCGCGCGGGCTGCGCCTGCGCGCGTAACCCCCGCAACAGCACCCCCTTCCACCTCATCTGCACAACACCCCCCAGCAGCCCACGACAATCACCTCACCACCACACCCCGCCAAAACCCCCAACCCGTGCCACCCTGGACCCCATGCCCGAAGGAGACACCGTCTGGCAGGCCGCGAGGCGACTGCACATCGCGCTCGCGGGCAAGGTGCTGATCCGCTCCGACCTCAGGGTGCCCAAGTACGCCACCGCCGACCTGACCGGTCGCACGGTGCTGGACGTCACCCCCCGCGGCAAACACCTCCTCACCCGCATCGAGGGCGGTCTGACACTGCACTCGCATCTGCGGATGGACGGGGCGTGGAAGGTGTACGGAAGCGGCCAGCGCTGGAGCGGCGGCCCCACACACCAGATCCGGGCGATCCTCGGCAACACGGACCGCACGGCCGTCGGCTACCGGCTGCCCGTGCTCGAACTGCTGCGCACCGCCGACGAACCCCACGCCGTCGGCTACCTCGGCCCCGATCTCCTCGGTCCGGACTGGAACCCAGACAAGGCCCTGCAGAACCTCCTGAGCGACCCGTCCCGCGCCCTCGGCGAGGCCCTGCTCGACCAGCGCAACCTCGCGGGTATCGGCAACGTCTACAAGAGCGAGCTGTGCTTCCTTCTCCGGGTCACCCCATGGCTCCCCGTCGGCGAGCTCCCCGCCGACCTCGCGGCCCAACTGCCGTCCCTCGCCAAGAAGCTCCTGGAAGCCAACCGCGACCGCCCGGCCCGCAGCACCACCGGCCGCCGCGACCAGAACCTCTTCGTCTACGGCCGCGCACCACGCCCCTGTCTGCGCTGCCGCACCTCGATCCTGCTGGCCGACCAGGGCGACGGCTCCCGCGAGCGCGCCACCTACTGGTGCCCGACCTGTCAGTCGGGCCCCACCCCACCGCCGCCCGCCGCCCGACTTCGCGGAACTCAGCGACGTACGACTAATTGACGACCCGTCAGAAACCCTCGTACCGTCCCCTCATGGCCGTCAAGGCGTACGACCTCACCGGGCGCACCGCGTTCGTCACCGGCGCGGCAAGCGGTATCGGCCGCGCATCCGCCGCCCTGCTCGCCGAAGCGGGCGCCACCGTCCACTGCGCGGACCGCGACGCACAGGGCCTGCATGAGACGGCGGCCCTCATCAAGGACCAGGGCGGCATCGCGCACACCCACCTCCTCGATGTCACCGACCGCGCCCGGCTCGCGCAGGCGGTCGCATCCTGCGAACGCCTCGACGTCATGGCGGCGATCGCCGGGATCATGCACAGCAGCCCGGTTCTGGAGACCCGGGACGAGGACCTCGACCGGGTGCTGAGCGTCAACTTCAAGGGCGTGCTCCACGCCTGCCAGGAAGCCGCCCGCCTCATGATCGGGACGCACACACGCGGCAGCATCATCACCATGGCGTCGAGCGCCATCGACACCGGCGGCCCGGGGCTCCTCTGCTACAGCGCGGCGAAAGCGGCCGTCGTCCAGCTGACCAAGACCCTGGCGACCGAGGTCGGCTCGCACGGCATCCGCGTCAACGCGGTCGCTCCGGGCTGGATCCGTACGCCAATGACCGACCGGCACGGCGAGGCGCAGGACCGCACCGAGGCATTCATGGCCCGCCTTTCCCCCCTGGGCCGGGTCGGCGAACCGAACGACATCGCCCACGCCGTACTGCACCTGGCCTCCGACGCCTCATCCTTCACCACGGGCCAGATCCTCCGCCCGAACGGCGGCGTGGCAATGCCCTGGTAGCACCCCCGTCGCACGCCCCGCCCCCGAGCCCCGACCGCGCCCCCACGACACGCCAGCCCCCGGCCCCCTCAGCCCGTGCCCGCGTGACCGCCCCGCTGCGCCCCTGCCCGTGCCCCTGCGCCCCGCCGCCCCACCCCGGAGCGCCCCTTCGGCACGCAGTGCACGGGCAGCAGGCTCAGCCCCCACCCCCCGGTCGCGACCGCCCCCTCCAGCACCCCGGCGTCGGAGGCCAGCAGCAGCCGGAGCACCCCCCACCACCACAGCGCGCCGAACCCCAGAGCCACGGCCCAGCGCACCGCCCGTCCTGCCATGGCCGCCACCTCCAGCCCGACGCTAGACCGCCGCCCTCGCCCGCCGGCAGGGCGCATCGACGGCACAGGGGCGCACGCTCAGCCCGCCGTATCCCCTGACGTCACCCGTTCTCCGCCTGGAACATCCAGTGGTGCTTCTCCAGATCGGCGGTGATTCCGATGAAGATGTCCTGACTCACCGGGTCAGCGTCCCCGGTCGTCGCCACTCGCTCCCGCATCCGCGTGATGACCGCGCCCAGCGCCTCCACGAGCGTCCGTACCGCATCGGTGTCCTTGACCCAGCCCGCAGGCGTCGAGCCGATGCCGCTGGCACTCGCCACGGTCCCCGCGCGCCCGTCGGGCGGAACGCCCAGCGTGGAGGCGCGCTCCGCCACGGTGTCGGAGTGCAGCCGCGCGGTGTCCACGACCTCGTCGAGCTGAAGGTGGACGGAGCGGAAGCGTGGGCCGACCACGTTCCAGTGGATCTGTTTGGCCACGAGGGAGAGATCGACCAGGTCGACGAGCGCACCCTGCAGCGCCTCGGACACGGTCTTCAGGTCAGTGTCGGACAACGGGCTCTTCACGACGTACATCCGCAAGCCTCCGGATCGCTCGACCCCCACCCACCATGACACACCGGCACATTCCGGACACATGGAGGCATACGAAAGCCCCGGCCGGGGCCTCGTACACGATTCCTCACCTCATGAGCGCATGCTCGCGAGGGTCAGGCGGCGACCACGTCCACTGCCTCGGCGGGCGCCTTGATGGTGACCCGTTCCGGTGGCACACCGGTCACGGATACGGAATTGAGCATCGGACGGCGCACCGCTGCGGGCACCGGCGCCGTGGCCGCTGCCGACTGTGCCAGCTCGGCGAGGGCGAGCTCGTCGCTCACTTCCCGCATGAGCTCGGACATCCGTACGTCCAGCGCGTCGCAGATCGCGGAGAGCAGTTCGGAGGAAGCCTCCTTCTGCCCCCGCTCCACCTCGGAGAGATAGCCGAGTGAGACTCGGGCGGAGGAGGAGACTTCGCGCAGAGTACGGCCCTGGCGTTGGCGCTGCCGACGCAGCACGTCACCCAGCAGGCGACGGAGCAGAATCATCGGTGGCTCCCTCCTCGGACCGCGTAGCCGCATCCTTCACGCCCCACCGTACCGCCTTGCGCCGCGGCCGTGCGGGGAGCGATGTCGTGTTCACTCAGGGCTGCAAACATCAAGTCCCCCCGTTCTGTTCCGTATCCTGTGCCCGCTCATTCCCGGTCTGTTCGCCCGCGAGCTGCTTCAGGAGCAGTGCGAGTACGCTCCGTACACTCTCCATACGGATTTCCGCACGGTCGCCGTTCAACCGCAGCGGCAGTACTTTCCCGCCATCAATGCCATCAAAATTGGCTTCAGAAGGCCCGTCGACAGCCACGAAAACCGTGCCGACCGGCTGTCCGTCCTGAGGTTCGGGGCCTGCGACACCCGTGGTGGCGATCCCCCAGTCGGCACCCAGCGCCTTCCGCACACCAGCCGCCATCTGGGCCGCGACCTGCGGATCCACCGCTCCGCGCTCGGCCAGCAGAGTGGCGTCGACACCCAGCAGCTCGTGCTTGAGTTCGGTGGCGTACGCGGTCACGGATCCCCGGAAGGCCTTGGATGCCCCGGGCGCCGCTGTGACCTCCGCCGCCACCAGGCCACCGGTGAGCGACTCGGCGACGGCGAGCGTCTCGCCCCTCACCATGAGTAGTCGCAGCACTTCGGCGGCCATGGGGTTCACCGCTCCGCCTCCTCGGCAGCAGCCCGGCGCTCGGCGATTCCGCGGCCTCGCAGCACGATGGCCTGTCTCACATAGTCCAGCCCGGTGACCACGGTCAGGACGACCGCCACGGCCATCACCCAGAACCTCAGGGTGGCCAGCGGGCCCGTCAGCGCCAGGACGTACATCCCGACCGCCACGCCCTGGGCGAGGGTCTTCATCTTGCCGCCGCGGCTCGCCGGGATGACTCCGTACCGGATCACCAGGAAACGCAGCAGGGTGATCCCGAGCTCACGCCCGAGGATCACCCCGGTCACCCACCACGGCAGATCGCCGAGCGAGGACAGACAGATCAGCGCCGCGCCCATGATCGCCTTGTCGGCGATGGGGTCGGCGATCTTCCCGAAGTCGGTGACGAGGTTGTAGGTGCGCGCCAGATGCCCGTCGAAGACGTCGGTGATCATGGCGACGGCGAAGGCCGCCCAGGCCCAGGCCCGCATGGCGGGGTCGTACCCGCCGTCGGCCAGCATCAGCGCCACGAAGCCCGGCACCAGGACGAGCCGCATCATGGTCAGGATGTTCGCGATGTTCCAGAGGCTGGCCTGGTTGACGGCCGCAGCGCCCAGCTTCCCGCCCCGCGCCGGCTTCGCGCCCCCCGGAACGCCGGAAGCGCCCGGCGCGCCTTTCGCGCTGGGGGAGCCGCCCGCCGCGGATGCCGGGACTCCGGTCATCTGCCCGCCTCCTCAGTACACGGGAGCGAGCCCAGGAGCGGCTCGGCCACGAGATCGACACCTTCCGTACCGACCACCTTCGCCTCGACGATACGGCCGACGGTCAGACCTTCGCCGCTCGTGAGCATCACCTGGCCGTCCGTCTCGGGCGCCTGGTGCGCGGCGCGGCCGACCGCACCCTCCACATCGTCGACGGACTCGACCAGGACGTACACCGTCTCGCCGACGCGCTCCTCGGCGCGCTGCGAGACGAGCTGCTCGGCCAGCCGGGAGACGCGGGCGAGCCGCTCGGCAACGACGTCCTCGTCCAGCTTGTTCTCGTACGTCGCCGCCTCGGTGCCCTCCTCGTCGGAGTAGCCGAAGACACCGATGGCGTCGAGCCGCGCGCCCGTGAGGAAGCGCTCCAGCTCCGCCAGGTCCTCCTCGGTCTCGCCGGGGAAGCCCACGATGAAGTTGGACCGGACACCGGCCTGCGGGGCCTTGGAGCGGATCGTGTCGAGCAGCTCCAGGAAGCGGTCGGTGTCACCGAAGCGCCGCATGGAACGCAGCACGGCGGGCGCCGAGTGCTGGAAGGACAGGTCGAAGTACGGCGCGATGTTCGGCGTGGACGTCAGGACGTCGATGAGTCCGGGACGCATCTCGGCCGGCTGGAGGTAGCTGACGCGCACCCGCTCGATGCCGTCGATCTCCGCCAGCTCGGGCAGCATGGTCTCCAGGAGACGGATGTCACCCAGGTCCTTGCCGTACGAGGTGTTGTTCTCGGAGACCAGCATGACCTCCTTGACGCCCTGCTCGGCCAGCCAGCGCGTCTCGTTCAGTACGTCGCTGGGGCGCCGCGAGATGAAGGAGCCGCGGAAGGACGGGATGGCGCAGAAGGAGCAGCGCCGGTCGCAGCCGGAGGCGAGCTTCACCGAAGCGACGGGCGAACCGTCGAGCCGGCGGCGCAGGGGCGCCCGGGGGCCGGACTCGGGAGCCACGCCCTCGGGGAGGTCAGTGGGGGCGCCGTGGCCGGGGAGGGCCACTTCCTCGCCGGCGTTCTGCCGCTCCGCCGGGCTGATCGGCAGCAGCTTGCGGCGGTCGCGCGGGGTGTGCGAGGCGTGGATGCCGCCGTTCAGGATGGTCTGGAGGCGGTCGGAGATGTCGGCGTAGTCGTCGAAGCCGAGCACGCCGTCGGCCTCGGGCAGCGCTTCGGCGAGCTCCTTGCCGTACCGCTCGGCCATGCAGCCCACCGCCACCACGGCCTGGGTTCTGCCATGACCCTTGAGATCATTGGCCTCAAGGAGGGCGTCTACGGAGTCCTTCTTCGCGGCTTCGACGAAGCCGCACGTGTTGACTACAGCGACGTCCGCTTCCTCGGCGTCCTCCACGAGTTGCCAGCCGTCCGCCTCCAAGCGGCCTGCGAGCTCCTCCGAGTCCACCTCGTTGCGGGCGCAGCCAAGAGTGACGAGTGCGACGGTACGGCGTTCAGGCATGGGCTCAAGACTACTTCGTCCGACTGACAGCCCACGTCGAAGGGGTTGGCCGATCTTGGCCAACCCCTTGCCGCATGCTCGAAACGCCCTGTCGGCTAGCCGACCTCGGGGTCGCCCTTCGTGTACGTGAGGCGCTCGACCTGGCCCTGCTGGAAGTCGTCCTCGATCTTCTTGCCGTTCACGTAGAGCTGGATCGCGCCCGCGTCACCGAGGACGAGGTTGATCTTCGAGTTGTCCTGGAAGGTCTTCGACTGGCCCTGCTTGAGCAGCCCGTCGTAGAGCAGCCGGCCGTTGTGGTCCTTGGCGGAGATCCAGCTGCGGCCGTCGGTGGCGCTCACCTGGACGGTGACCTTGTCCCGGGGAGCGGCCGCGATGGCGCTGTCCGAGGGGTCCGGCTTCGGATCGGCGGGCTTGGTCGCCGTCGGCTTGGCGGCGGGCTTGCTCGCGGTCGGCGTGGATCCCTCGGCGACCTGCGTCTTCGTACCGTCCCCGTCGTCGCCTCCGCCGATCACGGTGAAGCCGACGAAGCCGATCACCGCGACGATCGCGGCGACCATGGCGGCGGTCCAGTTGGGCCCGCGGCGCTCGGGGCGGATCCGCTCCGCCTCGAAGAGCGGGGCCGCCGGTGTCGGAGCCGGGCGGCCACCGTGCTCGGCGTCGTACTGCGCGAGCAGCGGCGCCGGATCGATGCGCACGGCGCGCGCCAGCGTGCGGATGTGGCCGCGCGCGTACACGTCGCCGCCGCAGGGGGCGAAGTCGTCCTGCTCGATCGCGTGCACGATGGCGATGCGGACCCGGGTGGCGTTGCTGACGTCGTCGACGGTCAGTCCGGCCTCGATGCGCGCCTGCCGCAGGGCGCGGCCGATCGAGAGGCGTTCGGCTTCAGGGCCGTGGTCTTCTTCGAACGGACGCTCGTCTTCGGGGAAGTTGCCGTCAGGGGAGTTGCCGATGGACACGGGGGCGCCTTTCGAGCGTGTAGCCACCTGTGCTGGAGGTTCAGTCTAGGGGGGGTGCGAAAGGGTGGGGCAACCGGGCAGTAGGACTTTGTACGCCATCAGAATGGCCGGTCATCCTGATGCCGGGACACATTCGCGTCCCCTCGCTCAACTTGACGTACGGCAAAGGGAAACGGTTGCTCGCCCATTCCTTACGGGTGAGTCACGTTCGAATACCCGCATGCCACGCACCCATCCGTCCGGTGACCGGCATGCCCCGATTCCTTACGCTTCAGTTTCCCCACGGATCACCGCGAGCACTCCATCCAGCTCATCGGCCTTCACAAGAACGTCACGCGCCTTGGAGCCCTCACTCGGACCGACGATGCCCCGCGACTCCATGAGGTCCATCAGCCGCCCCGCCTTGGCGAAGCCGACGCGCAGCTTGCGCTGGAGCATCGAGGTGGACCCGAACTGCGTGGAGACCACCAGCTCGGCCGCCTGGCACAGCAGATCGAGGTCGTCGCCGATGTCCTCGTCGATCTCCTTCTTCTGCTTGGTGCCGACGGTGACGTCGTCCCGGAAGACCGGCGCCATCTGGTCCTTGCAGTGCTGGACGATCGCCGCGACCTCGTCCTCGGTCACGAAGGCGCCCTGCATGCGCGTCGGCTTGTTGGCACCCATCGGCAGGAAGAGTCCGTCGCCCTTGCCGATCAGCTTCTCGGCGCCGGGCTGGTCGAGGATGACGCGGCTGTCGGCGAGCGAGGAGGTGGCGAAGGCGAGCCGGGAGGGCACGTTCGCCTTGATCAGACCGGTGACGACGTCCACGGAGGGCCGCTGGGTGGCCAGCACCAGGTGGATGCCGGCGGCGCGCGCGAGCTGCGTGATGCGCACGATCGAGTCCTCGACGTCGCGCGGCGCGACCATCATCAGGTCGGCGAGCTCGTCGACGATCACCAGCAGATACGGGTAGGTCCTGAGCTCCCGCTCGCTCCCCTCCGGCGTCTTGAGCTTGCCGTCGCGGATGGCCTGGTTGAAGTCGTCGATGTGCCGGTAGCCGAACGCCGCGAGGTCGTCGTAGCGCAGGTCCATCTCCCGCACCACCCACTGCAGGGCTTCCGCGGCCCGCTTCGGGTTGGTGATGATCGGCGTGATCAGGTGCGGGATGCCCTCGTACGCGGTGAGCTCGACTCGCTTGGGGTCGACGAGCACCATGCGGACGTCCTCGGGGGTCGCGCGCACCATGACCGACGTAATCAGGCAGTTAATGCACGACGATTTACCGGAACCAGTGGCTCCGGCGACCAGGACGTGCGGCATCTTCGCAAGGTTGGCCATCACGTAGCCGCCCTCGACGTCCTTGCCGAGCGCGACCAGCATCGGGTGGTCGTCCTCGGCGGCGTCCGCCAGCCGCAGGACGTCACCGAGGTTGACCATCTCCCGGTCGGTGTTCGGGATCTCGATGCCGACCGCGGACTTGCCGGGGATCGGGCTGATGATCCGGACGTCGGGGCTGGCAACGGCGTACGCGATGTTCTTGGTGAGCGCGGTGATTCGCTCGACCTTCACGGCGGGGCCGAGCTCGACCTCGTAGCGCGTGACCGTCGGACCGCGCGTGAATCCGGTGACGGCGGCGTCGACCTTGAACTCCATGAAGACGTTCGACAGGGAGGCGACCACCGCGTCGTTGGCGGCGCTGCGCGTCTTGCCCGGGCCGCCGCGCTCCAGGAGGTCGAGCGAGGGCAGGGAGTACGTGATGTCGCCGGAGAGCTGCAGCTGCTCGGCGCGCGGAGGCAGGTCGCGCGCCGCTTCGGGCGCGGCCTTGGTGAGGTCGGGCACCACGGAGTCGACCTTCAGGGCCTCCTGCTTGGGCGTCTGCCTGGCGCCCTTGGCGCGCGCGGCCGGTACGGGGGTCGTCTCCTCGTACCCGTCCCGCTCCACGCTGACGCCCTGGGTCAGGTCGGCGACCAGCGGGGACGGCGGCATCCCGTGCAGCACGGCGCCGTCGAGGGCGGCGGCCGCGGCCGCGGCGACGTCCACCGCGTCCATCGGCCGGTTCATGTCCGGCTGCTGCACGGCGGGCCGTCGAGGGCGGCTGCGGCGCTTGCTGAGCGCCTGCTGCTCGGCGCTGTCCGGGTCGTAGGTCTCGGGGGCGCTCGGGCGCCGCCGGGAGCGCGCGGGCAGCGCCTCGCGCCACTGGTCGTCGTAGCGCTCGTCGTCCCCGAGGAGGTCGTCCTCGTCCTCGTCGGCCTGGACGATGCCCAGCTTCTGGCCGAGCAGCCGCAGCCGCTGCGGAATCGCGTTGACCGGGGTCGCCGTGACGACCAGCAGACCGAAGACGGTGAGCAGCACGAGCAGCGGTACGGCGAGGACCTCGCCCATCGTGTACGTCAGCGGGGTGGCCGTCCCCCAGCCGATGAGCCCTCCGGCGTCCCTTATCGCCTGCATGCCGTCGCTGCGCGCGGGCGCCCCGCACGCGATGTGGACCTGTCCGAGCACGCCGATGGCAAGGGCGGACAGGCCGATCACGATGCGGCCGTTGGCCTCGGGCTTCTCGGGGTGCCGGATGAGGCGCGCGGCGATGACGCCGAGCAGTATCGGTACGAGCAGGTCCAGGCGCCCGAAGGCGCCGGTCACCAGCATCTCGACGAGATCGCCGACGGGCCCGCGCAGGTTGGACCAGGTTCCCGCGGCGACGATCAGCGCGAGGCCGAGCAGCAGGAGCGCGAGGCCGTCCTTGCGATGCGCCGGGTCGAGCCCCTTCGCGCCCCGCCCTATGCCGCGGAACATCGCCCCGACGGCGTGCGCGAGGCCCAGCCAGAGGGCGCGTACGAGTTTGTAGACGCCGGCAGTCGGGTTGGGCGCCGGCGGGGGTGCGGGCTTCTTGGCCGCGGCCTTCTTGGCAGGCGCCTTCTTTGCGGCCGCCTTTTTCGCGGGGGCCTTCTTCGCCGCAGCCCTCGTCGGAGCGGCCGCCTTCTTTGCGGGCGGCTTCTTGGCTGCGGAGGGACGTGAGGCCATGGGTGTGAGGTTACCGGTGGAGACGACAGCGGACACGTGTGCCTACTGCTTCACCCGTTCGTGTCGCCTTTACCGGGGCCGGAAACTGACGTGACCTCATGAGCATGGCGCGCACCGAAGCGGATCGGCGCGCCCGGTCCGGGTCGGTGCCGCTCAGTTCTGTGACGGCACCGAGGGTGCGCCGCTTCCCGTACCCGGTTCCAACGCGTCCAGCGCTCTGCGCAGTCCGGTGAGTTTGCGTTCGAGATGGGCCGCGGTCGCCACCGCCGCCGCGTCCGCCGAGTCGTCGTCGAGCTGCTTGGAGAGCGCCTCGGCCTGCTCCTCAACAGCCGCGAGCCGCGCCGACAGTTCGGCGAGGAGCCCGGCCGGCTCCTTGGCCGTACCGAGTGCGGACTTGCCGCCGCCCTCCAGCTGGAGCCGCAGCAGGGCCGCCTGCTCCCGGAGTTGACAGTTCTTCATGTAGAGCTCGACGAAGACGGAGACCTTCGCGCGCAGCACCCACGGGTCGAACGGCTTGGAGATGTAGTCCACCGCGCCCGCCGCGTACCCGCGGAAGGTGTGGTGGGGGCCGTGGTTGATGGCGGTGAGGAAGATGATCGGGATGTCCCGGGTCCGTTCTCGCCGCTTGATGTGCGCGGCGGTCTCGAAACCGTCCATCCCCGGCATCTGGACATCCAGCAGGATGACCGCGAAGTCATCCGTCAGCAGCGCCTTGAGCGCCTCTTCCCCGGACGATGCCCGCACCAGTGTCTGATCGAGCGCGGAGAGGATGGCCTCCAGCGCCAGCAGATTCTCCGGCCGGTCATCGACCAGGAGGATCTTGGCCTTCTGCACCATGGCCCGCCCTCCTCGCCCCGGCATGGGGCCTCCCCTGTCCAAAGGACTTGGGGAAGCACCGGGCGCCGCCCCAGGGGACGGCTCCCTTGCGCCGCCCGTCCTTGTGCCGGTCATGGTAGCCGCACCCCGCCCGTCGCCACACCCTGTCACCGCGATGTCACTGTGCACGTAGCAGAAACGTAGCGGGAGACCAGAAGGTTCCCCGAATCCCGTACTTCTACACGGCTTCGGCCACAGTGAGTTATGCGACGTCGGGCCGTTGCGCGGCGGCCGACCGGGGTCCAGGGCACCCCGGTCCGGCCGTCCGAGCCGCGCGACGGTCCGGCGTGCGGTCACTCCCCGCGCATCCACTGCTCCATCACGGAGAGCAGGTGATCGGGATCGACCGGCTTGGTCACGTAGTCGGAGGCGCCCGACTCGATGGCCTTCTCGCGGTCGCCCTTCATCGCCTTGGCGGTGAGCGCGATGATCGGCAGCCCGGCGAACTGCGGCATCCGACGAATCGCCGTTGTCGTGGCGTAACCGTCCATCTCGGGCATCATGATGTCCATCAGAACGACCGTCACATCGTCGTGCTGCTCCAGGACTTCGATGCCCTCGCGCCCGTTCTCCGCGTACAGCACCGAGAGCCCGTGCTGCTCCAGGACGCTGGTGAGCGCGAACACGTTGCGGATGTCGTCGTCGACGATCAGCACCTTCTCGCCCTCGAAGCGGATGCCATGGCGCGGCTGCGGCTGGTCGTCCTGCCGCCCCGCGGCCGCCCACTGCTCCTGAGCCGCCCCTGCGGACCCGTCGGGCAGACCCGGCAGCGCGGCCCGCTGGTCGGCCGCGGGCACCCCCCTGCGGCGCCGCCTGAAGAGCGCGGCGGGCCCGTTCTGGGTCGCGTGGAACGACTTCATCTCCGCCGGCGTCTCGATGCCGACCCCGGACAGCTCCGCCTCGGAGGCCAGCAACTCCCCCGCCTCCAGTGCCGGTGCGAGCTGACCGTAGCCCTGCGGCGGCAGTTCGCTGGGGTGCAGCGGCAAATACAGCGTGAACGTCGAACCACGCCCCGGCTCGCTCTGCGCATGGATCTCGCCGCCCAGCAGACGCGCGATCTCCCGCGAGATGGACAGCCCGAGGCCCGTACCGCCGTACTTCCTGCTCGTCGTGCCGTCCGCCTGCTTGAAGGCCTCGAAGATCACCCGCATCTTGCTGGCCGCGATGCCGATGCCCGTGTCGGTCACCGAGAACGCGATCAGGTCGGCGTCCGCGTCACGCAGCGACCCCGACTCCAGCAACTGCTCCCGGATGGCCACCGGAACATCCCCGCCCGCCGGCCGGATCACCAGCTCGACGGCTCCGGAGTCGGTGAACTTCACCGCGTTGGACAACAGATTGCGCAGCACCTGCAGGAGCCGCTGTTCGTCGGTGTGCAGGGTGGCGGGCAGTTCCGGCGACACACGTACGGAGAAATCGAGCCCCTTCTCTGCCGTCAGCGGACGGAAAGTGGCCTCTACGTAGTCGACGAGTTGCACCAGGGCGATGCGCGTCGGCGACACGTCCATCTTGCCGGCCTCGACCTTCGACAGGTCGAGGATGTCGTTGATCAGCTGCAGCAGGTCGGAGCCCGCGCCATGGATCGTCTCGGCGAACTCGACCTGCTTGGGAGTGAGATTGGAGTCCGCGTTGTCGGCGAGCAGCTTGGCCAGGATGAGCAGCGAGTTGAGCGGCGTACGCAGTTCGTGCGACATGTTCGCCAGGAACTCGCTCTTGTAGCGCATGGAGACGGCGAGCTGCTCGGCACGCTCCTCCAGGACCTGCCGGGCCTCTTCGATCTCGGTGTTCTTGACCTCGATGTCGCGGTTC
This sequence comes from Streptomyces sp. SAS_270, assembly GCF_052543295.1. Classification (NCBI taxonomy): domain Bacteria; kingdom Bacillati; phylum Actinomycetota; class Actinomycetes; order Kitasatosporales; family Streptomycetaceae; genus Streptomyces; species Streptomyces sp. SAS_270. The sequence goes on along the minus strand of NZ_JBMNDS010000061.1, from coordinate 8,116 downwards.
TGCCGGGCCAGCAGCTCGGCCTTCTCCTCCAGCTCGGCGTTGGAGTCCTGCAGGGCCTTCTGCCGGTTCTCCAACTCGGCCGAACGCTCCCGGAGCTGCTCGGTGAGCTCCTGCGACTGCTTGAGCAGCACCTCCGTCTTGGTGTTGACGGAGATGGTGTTGACGCTCGTCGCGATCATCTCGGCGATCTGGTTCAGGAAGTCCTTCTGGATGTGCGTGAACGGTGTGAAGGACGCCAGTTCGATGACGCCGAGGACGGTCCCCTCGAAGAGCACCGGCAGCACGATCACCTGCGCGGGCGGCGCCTCACCGAGCCCCGAGGAGATCTTCAGGTAACCGCTCGGCGCGTTCTCCACCAGGATCGTGCGCTTCTCCTGCGCGGCCGTCCCGATGAGCGCCTCGCCGGGCCGGAACGACGTCGGCATGGAGCCCATCGAGTAGCCGTAGGAGCCGAGCATGCGCAGTTCGTACGCCTCGTCGTCGGCGGCGTCCTTGCCGTCGACCAGCGGCATCGACAAGAAGAACGCTCCGTGCTGCGCCGAGACGACGGGCGTCAGCTCACTCATGATCAGCGACGCCACGTCCTCCAGGTCGCGGCGCCCCTGCATCAGGGCGGAGATGCGGGCGAGGTTGCCCTTGAGCCAGTCCTGCTCCTTGTTGGCGATCGTGGTGTCACGCAGGTTGGCGATCATCTTGTTGATGTAGTCCTGAAGTTCCTGGATCTCGCCGGAGGCGTCCACGTCGATCTTCAGGTTGAGGTCGCCTCGCGTCACCGCGGTGGCCACGCGCGCGATGGCGCGCACCTGCCGGGTCAGGTTCCCGGCCATCTCGTTCACCGATTCGGTGAGGTCGCGCCAGGTGCCGTCGACATCGCGCACGCGTGCCTGACCGCCCAACTGGCCTTCCGTGCCCACCTCACGGGCGACTCGCGTGACCTCCCCGGCGAAGGATGACAGCTGGTCGACCATCGTGTTGATGGTGGTCTTCAGCTCCAGGATCTCGCCGCGCGCGTCGATGTCGATCTTCTTGGTCAGGTCGCCCTTGGCGATGGCCGTGGTGACCATCGCGATGTTGCGCACCTGACCGGTCAGGTTGGACGCCATCGAGTTCACGGACTCGGTGAGGTCCTTCCACGTACCCGAGACGCCCGGCACGCGCGCCTGGCCGCCGAGGATGCCGTCCGTGCCCACCTCGCGGGCCACGCGCGTGACCTCGTCGGCGAACGAACTCAGCGTCTTCACCATCGTGTTGACGGTGTCGGCGAGCTGCGCGATCTCGCCGCTCGCCTCGACCGTGACGTTCTTGGTGAGGTCGCCGTTGGCCACCGCCGTGGCGACCTGGGAAATGTTGCGCACCTGGCTGGTCAGGTTGTTGGCCATCAGGTTGACGTTGTCGCCCAGGTCCTTCCAGATGCCGGTCACTCCGGGCACCCGCGCCTGACCACCCAGGTTGCCGTCGGTCCCCACCTCGCGGGCGACCCGGTTCACCTGCTCGGCGAAGTTGGACAGCTGGTCCACCATCGTGTTGACGGTGGTGACGAGTTCGAGGATCTCGCCCTTCGCGTCGACGGTGATCTTCTTGGACAGATCACCCTTGGCCACCGCGGTCGTGACCTCGGCGATGTTGCGCACCTGAATCGTCAGGTTGTTCGCCATGAAGTTCACGGACTGCGTGAGGTCCTTCCAGGTGCCGGAGACACCCTGCACCTCGGCCTGCCCGCCGAGCATGCCCTCCGTGCCCACCTCGCGGGCCACCCGTGTCACCTGCTCGGCGAAGCTCGACAGCTGGTCCACCATCGTGTTGAGGGTGTTCTTCAGCTCCAGGATCTCGCCGCGCGCGTCCACGTCGATCTTCTGCGACAGGTCACCGCGAGCCACCGCCGTGGCGACCTGCGCGATGTTGCGCACCTGGGCGGTGAGGTTGCCCGCCATGCCGTTCACGGAGTCGGTCAGGTCGCGCCACACACCGGCGACGCCGGGCACCTGCGCCTGACCGCCGAGGCGGCCCTCCGTGCCCACCTCACGGGCGACCCGCGTGACCTGATCGGCGAAGGCGGAGAGCTGGTCGACCATCGTGTTGATGGTGTTCTTCAGCTCCAGGATCTCGCCGCGCGCGTCCACGTCGATCTTCTGCGACAGGTCACCGCGGGCCACCGCCGTGGTGACCTGGGCGATCTGCCGTACCTGCGAAGTCAGGTTCCCCGCCATGAAGTTGACGGAGTCGGTGAGTTCCTTCCAGGTACCCGAAACGCCGTCCACGCGGGCCTGACCGCCCAGCCGGCCCTCCGTGCCCACGTCCCGCGCCATCCGGGTGACCTGGTCGGCGAACGAGGACAGCTGGTCCACCATCGTGTTCACGGTGTTCTTCAGCTGGAGCATCTCGCCGGACACGTCGACGGTGACCTTCTGCGACAGGTCACCGTTGGCGACCGCCGTCGTCACCTGGGCGATGTTCCTCACCTGTCCGGTGAGATTCCGGAACGCCGTGTTGACGGAGTCGGTGAGGTCCTTCCACGTACCGGCCACACCCGGCACCTGCGCCTGCCCGCCCAGTTCACCCTCGACACCGACCTCGCGCGCCACGCGCGTGACCTCGACACCGAACGACGACAGCTGGTCGACCATCGTGTTGACGGTGTTCTTCAGCTCCAGCATCTCGCCGGCGACGTCGACGGTGACCTTCTGCGACAGGTCACCGTTGGCCACGGCCGTCGTCACCGCCGCGATGTCCCGCACCTGCGTGGTGAGGTTCCGGAAGACCGTGTTGACCGAGTCCGTCAGGTCCTTCCAGGTGCCCGCCGCGCCCGGCACGTTCGCCTGGCCACCGAGCTGCCCCGCCGCGCCGACCTCGTTGGCGACGCGGGTGACCTCGTCGGCGAAGATCCGCAGCGTCTCCGTCATCTGGTTGATCGTCTCGGCGAGCTTCGCGACCTCGCCGCGCGCCGACACCGTCACCTTCTGCGACAGGTCACCGTTGGCGACCGCCGTCGTCACCTGCGCGATCCCGCGCACCTGGGCCGTGAGATTGCCGGCCATCAGGTTCACCGAATCGGTGAGGTCCTTCCACACACCGGCCACACCCGGTACCTGCGCCTGCCCGCCGAGCTCGCCCTCCGTGCCCACCTCCCGCGCGACTCGCGTCACCTCGGAGGAGAACGAGGAGAGCTGGTCCACCATCGTGTTGACGGTGTTCTTCAGCTCCAGCATCTCGCCGGCCACGTGAACGGTGACCTTCCGCGACAGATCACCCTTGGCGACCGCCGTCGTCACGAGAGCGATGTCACGCACCTGCGCCGTGAGCCGGTACGCCATGGTGTTGACCGAATCCGTGAGGTCCTTCCACGAACCGGACATACCGCGCACCCGCGCCTGGCCGCCGAGCTTGCCCTCGGTGCCCACCTCGCTGGCCACCCGCGTGACCTCGTCGGTGAACGTCGACAACTGGTCGACCAGGTTGTTGACCGTCCGCCCGACCTTGAGGAACTCACCTCGCAGCGGATGCCCGTTCCCGTCGGCCGCCTGAGCGCGCAGCTCCATGCGCGGCGACAGATCACCCTCCGCCACCGCGGACAGCACGCGGCCGACCTCGGAGACGGGGCGCACGAGATCGTCGACCAGCGCGTTCGACGCGTCGATCGCGGAAGCCCAGGAGCCCTCGCAGGCGCCCGCCTCCAGTCGTTCCGTGAGCTTTCCCTCACGTCCGACCATGCGCCGCACCCGCGACAGCTCACCCGTCAGATGCAGATTGCGGTCGGCCACTTCGTTGAAAACCGCCGCGATCTCGGACATCACGCCGTCGCCCGAGACCGTCAGGCGCTTTCGGAAGTTGCCGTCCCGCATCGACACCAGGGCCACCAGCAGCCTGTTGAGGGCAGCCGTGTCCACTGCGGTGGTGCCATTGCGTGGTTTGCGCTGGTTGTTCAGGGACTGTCCGCCTTTTGCGCGCGTCTTAGTGCCCCGCGTCGCTGCGCCAGACTCCACTGTGTCCCTCCCGCAGGGATCGACCGTTACTGCTCGGCGTAATCAAGTTGCCGCTCGGTGTGCTCGGACCTTCTCTAGGAGCTTGCCCAGTGTTTCACCATGGTTGAACCAGGCCATAACAGTTCGGCAGCTTCGCACATCGTCCGCACACCCTCCGGACGGAAACACTGGTGACCGGCATCCGCATGGACCGCGAAGGTAAGTAACCTTGCATGCGGCTGTCCAGCCGCGCCGGTCCCGTCCGGCCTGGGCGGTGGCACGAGTACGAGCGGGCAGGCATCGGAGGGGCACCGCACCATGACCACCGGACTGCATCCTGGGGGACAACCCCAGGATCCCCGGCCCACGGGGAACCAGGCTCTGCCCCGGCAGGAGCAGGCAGGGCATGAGGCCCTGCATGTCGAGAACCGGACAAGGAGTTCTGTGATCACCGCGCGCGCGGCCGCCAGCTTCGAGCCCGTCGGGCGATCCGTCGCGACCGCTCGTTCCTTCGTCCGTGACACCCTCCAGGGCTGGGGCTTCGCCGACATCATCGACGACGCGGTGGTCCTCACCAGCGAACTCGTCACCAACGCTGTGGTGCACGCGGGCACTGCCGCGGACGTCCTGTGTCTGCGGAGCGACGACGGCGTACGCATCGAGGTGGCGGACCGCTACCCGGAACGAGAGATTCCACTCCAGGCCGCGGCCATCAACATGGGCAGCCCTGACCGCGAGGGCGGCCGGGGCCTCCAGCTCTGTGCGGCGCTGGCCGGCCGCTGGGGCGTGGAGTACACGCCCACGCACAAGCAGGTCTGGTTCCAAATCGCCCTCCCCGACCGCCCGGTGGGCACCCGCGCCGCCGGCCCGGCCCTCCCGGCCGACCTCCTCCCGCTCGCCGACGGCCGCGTCCGCGTCGCGGTCGTCCAGATCGACCGCGCCGGCGCCATCAACGCCTGGAACGAGGACGCGGAGGAACTCTTCGGGTACACGGCGGAACTGGTCATCGGCAAACCGCTCACGGACCTCGCGGCCTGGCCGCACACTCCCGGCACCAGCACCGGCATCGTCGAGGCCCTCCAGCTCTCGCGCTGGGAGGGCAGCTACGGCATCCGCGGCGCCAACGGCCGCGTGACACCGGTCTACGCCTCCCATCTGCGTGTACGTGACACGGGCGGCGAACCGTCCACGGTCTGTCTTCTCGTACGGGACCACGAGCGCGCCGTCCTCCAGACGCCGCTGCGCATGCCCGCCTCGGACTCGTCCTCCGGTGCCGACGGCCAGCCCTCGGACCCCTTCGAGGTCTTCATCGGCTCTCCGGCCCCGGACGACCTGGACGGCCTCCTGCAGCGCACGGTGGAGCGCGCCCGCGACATGCTCGACGGCGACTCCGCCTTCCTCCTCCTGGCCACCGACGACGAGACGGAGCTGGAGGTGCGCGCCTCCACGGGCCTGCCCTCCGCCCGTCAGCGCTTCGCCCGCGTCCCCGTGGAAGCGGGCCCCGGGCGGTACGGCTCGGCCCGTATGCCCGCCGTCCACGAGGACCTCACGGTCGTCCCGGGCGCCGTCCCGCTGCTGAGCGGCACCGGCATGCGCTCGGTCGTCACGGTCCCGCTGAAGGTCGAGGGCCGCCTCACCGGCTCCCTCGGCGTGGCAGCCGAGGGTCCCGGCCGGTACACCAACGAGGAGGCGCTGCGCCTGCAGTTCGCCGCCGACCGCATCGCGCTCGCCGTGGAGTCCGCCCGCCTCGGCGAGCTGGAGCGTCTGCGCCGCGGCTCGCTGAGCTTCCTCGTCGAGGCCTCCGATCTCCTCGCGGGCACCCTGGACCGTGACCAGACCCTCGCCCTCATGGCGCAGATGACGGTTCCGACCCTGGCCACCTGGTGCGCCGTCTACACGATCGCCGACCAGGCCTCGGACCCGTACCTCTCGTACGTCCTGCACGAGGACGAGGAACGCATCGACGGCCTCAAGGCCCTCCTTTCGAAGATCGCCCCGCCGGACCCGGTGCCCACTCCGGGCGCCCGCGTCTGGTCGGCCCCGGCGGAGGCGGCCCACCAGGCGGCGCTGCGCACGTCCATGCGCAGTCTCGGGCTCAACGAACCCTCGACGGTGAGTTCGGGCATCGGTACGACGCTGGCGACGGCGTCCGCGGTGGGCGGCGAGACGGTAGTGCTCCCGCTGGTGGCCCGCAACCGCGTCATCGGCATGCTCACGCTGGGCAAGCCGTCCGACGAACACTTCCGCCAGGAAATCCTGGAGCTGGCCGAGGACTTGAGCCGCCGGGCCGCCCTGGCCCTGGACAACGCCCGCCTGTACTCGGAGCGCATGGCCATCAGCCAGTCCCTCCAGCGCAGCCTCCTCCCCCCGGAGCTCCCTCACATCGAGGGCGTCGAGGTCGAGGTCATCTACCGCGCGGCCGGCGAGGGCAACGAGGTCGGCGGCGACTTCTACGACCTCTTCCCGATCCGCGACGGCGCCTACGGCTTCGCGATCGGCGATGTCTGCGGTACGGGCCCGGAGGCGGCGGCGGTCACGGGCCTGGCCCGGCACGCGCTCAGGCTGCTGGCCCGGGAGGGCTTCGGCGGTCCGGCGGTCCTGGAGCGCCTGAACTCCGCGATCCTCGACGAGGGCGCCCGCAGCCGCTTCCTGACGCTCCTGTACGGCGAGTTGTGGCCCCAGGAGGACGGCTCGGCGATCCTCAAGGTCGTCTGCGCCGGGCACCCGCTCCCGCTCCGCCTGCGCCAGGACGGCACGGTCGAACCGGCCGCCGAACCGCAGCCGCTCCTCGGCGTCATGGACGACCTGGAGCTGTACGAGCAGACGGTCACCCTCGATCCGGGCGATGTCCTGCTCTGCGTCACGGACGGCGTCACGGAACGCCGCGAGGGGACACGCATGTTGGGCGACGACGGCCTCACGGACGTCCTCACGACGTGCACGGGTCTGACGGCGGGTGCGGTGGCGGCCCGGATCATGCGCGCGGTCGAACGCTTCGCCTCGGACGCCCCGTCGGACGACATGGCGATTCTCGCCATGCGTGTGCCGGGCGTCCAGAGGGACTGAAGTCCCCCGTCAGGGCACGAAAAAGGCCCCGCCCGGAAGGGCGAGGCCTTTTTCAGTTGTGGAGCCCCCTAACGGAATCGAACCGTTGACCTTCTCCTTACCATGGAGACGCTCTGCCGTCTGAGCTAAGGGGGCCTGTCACTTTTTTGAGGTTTCCCTCGCGGCAACGAAATAGATCATACCCCGAACAGGCCCGTGCTCCCAACCAGTCCCAGACGATCAGAAAGCGGGCTGCAGCAGCCCGCCGAGCGCATTGCACGCGGAGACGATCCGCTGCATCTCCCGCTTCGTCAGTGCCCCGTCCACCGGCAGCGCGAGGGTCTCGTCCGCGGCCCGCTCGGTCTCGGGCAGGTACACGTCCTGACGGAACCCGGGCATACGGTGCACCGGCGTCTTCACCGGCACCCGGCACTCAACTCCCCTGGCCCGTACGGCCCGTGCGAAGGCATCCCGGTCCGGCCGCCCGTTGCCCGGCACCCGCACCACGTACTGCTGGTAGGTGTGCCCGTCACCACCATCGGGCGTCCGCACTCCGCTCAATCGCCCGTCGAGGTACGCGGCCCGCTCCCGGCGCTGCGCGATTTCGTCGTACGGCGCCTCGGACTCGCCCTGTTCCAGCACCAGGAGCCCGTGCCGCTGCCCGAGTGCTCGCAGGCGCGCGATGTCGGCCGACCGCCCGAAGCGGTGTACGGCGACGACGGCTGCCGAACGGGCAGTGACGACTGACTCGATCGCGGTGGCGTCGAGGCAGTAGGTCGCCGGATCTATGTCGGCGAACACCGGTGTCGCGCCGGTCAGGGTCACTGCCTCGGCGACTTCCACGTTCCCGAACGCCGGCACGATGACCTCGTCACCGACTCCGACTCCGGCGGCCCTGAGCATTGCTGCGGTACCCATGATGCGAATGCTGGTCGCACAACGTGAACTGCAAGTGACGCAGAACAAAAAAGAGCTGGTCCCCAAACCGAAGTTCGGGAACCAGCTCTTTGAATGATTGTTCGGCGGCGTCCTACTCTCCCACAGGGTCCCCCCTGCAGTACCATCGGCGCTGTGAGGCTTAGCTTCCGGGTTCGGAATGTAACCGGGCGTTT
>NZ_JBMNDS010000060.1:0-61764 GCF_052543295.1 Streptomyces sp. SAS_270 | reverse complement strand
AGCGCGCGCATCGGCATGCCGATGCGCGCGCTCACGGGAACAGCCGCCGCAGGAGCGCGTTGTCGTACACGCGGTGCGGATCCAGCCGGTCCAGTACAGCGGTCGCCGCGGACCAGTCCGGTCCCGCGCCGTCGTCGAAGGAGGCGGGCACAGTGGTGCCCAGGACCTCCGGGTCGGACCAGCCGGCCTCCTTTGTGTAGGCCCAGCCCTTGGACCACTCGACGCGCGCGAGTGCGTGACCGCCGTCGTACGTCGTCAGCAGGAACTGCTCCAACTCCCGGTAGAACTCCTCCGCGTGGGGTGTGCCGGGCAGAGTCAGGACGTCCAGCCAGACGGCCGTGTCCCACTCGGGGTGATCCGCACGGGGCCGCAGGGCGGAGAGCAGCGGGGCGCGGGCGCCGGCCGAGGCGACGTCGGACGGGTCGTCGAGCCCGGTGGTGCGGATCTCCACCTGGCCGTTGACGGGGTAGCGTCCGGTGGCGGCGTAGGCGGCGAGCCGTTCGCGGAAGAAGGCGGTGAACTCGGCGACGACACGCTGCACTTCGGACCGTGAGGTGAGCACGGCGTAACCGTTGGCGGTCACCCGCAAGGTGGTCGGCTTGATGTAGAGAAGCGTGTTCTTGGAGGGCCCCCAGATGTCCGCGGACAGGGTCGCGGTGAGGCCGAGGACCGCCGCGTCGAGCTGCGCGTTGCCCAGCACCGGCGCCAGGTACCAGGCGGCGTCCGACAGCATGCGCCCGGCCAGGTCCGCCACGAGGGTCGGGACGTTGTCGGAGAAGGGATAGTTGTAGGGCGAGGTCACGCGCCGCGAGGTCAGCGGGCGTCGTGGAGCCACGCTCCACACCTTGAGCCACGGGAACTCGGTGAAGGCGAACCAGATCGCCTCGGCGCGCCCGGCCTCGTCCAGGAAGCTCGCGAAGGTCCGCGCGTCACCGTCACCGCCCGGTGCCGCGAAGAGTTCGGCGGCGGGGATGTCCGTACGGCTGACGCAGCGCAGGTTGGTGTTCGCGCCCACCCGCAGCACGACCTCGGTGACCAGGGCGCGGCCCAGATGGGTGAGGAGCGCCGCGCCGTCCGCGTCGTCGCGGTCGTACGTGCGTAGTACGTAGGCCTCGTCGGCGTCGTCCCACACCACCGCCGTGATCGACAGCACGAGGTTGCTGAGGGAGCCGTACGTGTGCCCGGGCAGCCTGCTCTCGCCGTCGGCCGGGACCGCGGTGCCGTGCGCGTCGATGGCGAGGGCGCCGCCGAGGGTGAGGTCGCCGGGCGCGGGCGCCGCGGTGAGGCCGAGCCCGTGGTCCTCCAGGTGGCCCAGCAGCGCTTCCAGCGTGACACCGGTGCCGGCGCGGACGGCGGCACCGGCCGGATCGGCTGACTCCAGTGACACGCCGGTGAGGTGGGTGGCGGTGTCGACCAGGAGCACCGGGGCGCCGGACGCCGTCCCCTCGGGGATCGTCAGCGGCGCCCAGCCGTGCGAGCTGCCCCGGGCGCGCACCGTCCAGCCCTGCTTCCAGGCCCAGTTGACGACGGCGACGACCTGGCCCGAGTCGGCGGGCGCGCAGGCCCACAATCCCTCGGCGGTGATCTCACCCACCCAGTTGCGGTACACGGAACGGTAGACGTCGACGTCCTCCGGAAACCCGGGAAGCGCGGCCGCGGCGGCCGCACGGGCCACCGGCACGAGCTGCGTGCCGGCGACGAGCGAGGCCGCGGTCAGTATGAACCCCCGGCGCGACCAGGGGGCGCGCTCTTCATTGGCTGAATCGTCAATCATTCGCTCACGCTAGGCAGATGCTTGACATGCAGGGACGGCCTGTCAAAACGGTTCACTCGTCCGAGTGAACCTGCTGTGGATGCCTGTGGTGCGTGGTGCCTGCGACGCGTGAGCGACGCGATGCCCGGTGCCGGGTCCTCGGATGCAAGACTGACGGCATGGACGAGCGCGTATTCGGCAGGTCAGGTCAGCAGGCGTCGGTGGTCGGTCTCGGCACATGGCAGCTCGGCGCCGACTGGGGCGATGTCAGCGACCAGGACGCCAAGGCGGTACTGGAGGCGGCGGCCGAGTCGGGGGTGACGTTCTTCGACACCGCCGACGTGTACGGCGACGGACGCAGCGAGCAGACGATCGCCTCCTTCCTGAGCGGGCGACCGGACCTGCACGTGATGGTCGCGACGAAGATGGGCCGCCGCGTCGACCAGATCCCGCAGAACTACGTCCTCGACAACTTCCGCGCCTGGAACGACCGTTCGCGCCGCAACCTCGGCATCGACCGTGTCGACCTGGTGCAGCTGCACTGCCCGCCGACCCCCGTGTACTCCTCCGACGAGGTCTTCGACGCCCTGGACACCCTGGTCGAGGAGGAGCGGATCGCGGCGTACGGCGTCAGCGTGGAGACGTGCGACGAGGCGCTGACGGCGATCGCCCGCCCGAATGTGGCGAGCGTGCAGATCATCCTCAACCCGTTCCGGATGAAGCCCCTGCGGGAGGTCCTTCCGGCGGCCCGGGAGGCGGGCGTGGGCATCATCGCCCGTGTTCCGCTGGCCTCCGGTCTGCTCTCCGGCAAGTACACGAAGGACACGGTCTTCGCCGAGAACGACCACCGGACGTACAACCGCCACGGTGAGTCCTTCGACCAGGGCGAGACCTTCTCCGGGGTCGACTTCGCCACGGGCGTGGAGGCGGCGGCGGAGTTCTCCGCACTCGCCGAGGACGGCTGGACCCCGGCCGGGCTGGCGCTGCGCTGGATCGTCCAGCAGCCCGGCGTGACCACGGTGATCCCGGGCGCCCGTTCGCCCGAGCAGGCCCACGCGAACGCGGCGGCCGCCCGGCTTCCGGAGCTGTCGCAGAAGACGCTGGACGCGATCCAGGACCTCTACGACCGGCGGATCAAGGAGCAGGTGGAAGGCCGCTGGTAGGAGCGCGACGGACGAGCCCGGGCGTGCTGTGCGCGACCCGGGCGGCTCCGAGGCACGAGCTCGGCACCGCCTTGTGACCTGCGGTGTCCGCGCACGACGCTCACTCCCTTGCGGCCGGGGTCGCCCCGCCGGCTGCCGCGTTGAGCTGACGGTCGTGCGGGCGGCTGAGCAGCAGCACGGAGAGCGTGGCGCCGATCAGGGCGCAGAACATGTCCCACTGGGTGTCCCATGCGTCGCCCTGCGTGGCCAGGAAGTCATCGGCCGCGTGACCGCCGATCACCGCGGCGGCCCACTCGAAGAGCTCGAAGGTCGCGCTGAAGGCCAGGCAGGCGCACACCGTCAGCGGCGCCAGCCAGCGGCTGCCCCGCAGCGGTGAGGTCCGGCTGAGCAACTCCCTTACCAGCACGGCCGGTACGAAGCCCTGCATGAGATGACCGAAGCGGTCGTAGGGATTGCGGTCGAGCCCGAACCAGTCCCGCACCCAGTCGCCGAGCGGCACCTGCGCATACGTGTAATGCCCTCCCACCGCGAGCACCAGCGCGTGCGCGGCCAGCAGGCAGCAGAGCAGGTTCGTCAGCGGAAAACGCCGCCAGGTCAGCACGACCAGGGGCAGCCCGATCAGTACCCACACGGTCTCCAGCAGCCAGGTCATCCGGTCGTGCGGATTCCAGGCGGAGACGGCCAGGCCCGCGAGCACCACCCCGAGGAGGACGATCGGGAGCCTCCGGCGCGGGGTGTCCCGCGCCGTCGCCCCCTTCGACGTCAGGTGACGCGTGAGCGGGGCGGGGTGAACTGCGCGCATCGCAGGGCTCCTTGGGCCGGGTGGCCCCATCGTGCGGGGGCGCCGGGGGCGAGGGCATGAGTACTCCTACTCACCTCGAAGGAGCGGGCTGGGCCGGGTTGTCCGTGTGTCTTTACGAACATGTTCGTTAAAAACTTGTTCGCGACGAACATGTTCGTTACCTTTGAGGAGTGACAGGACAGCCAAGCCCCCGCCCCAGCCGCCGTGAACGACCGGCGAAACCCGCCCTGACCAGGGACGGCATCATCGAGACCGCCGTCGCGATCATGCGGGCCGAAGGTCTCCTCCGAGTCACCATGCGCCGCCTGGCGCAGGAACTCGACACCGGACCGGCCTCCCTCTATGTCTATGTACGCAACACCGCCGAACTGCACGCGGCGGTCCTCGACGAACTGCTCGGCGCCGTCGACCTCACACCTGCTCGTTCGGACGGCGACTGGCGTGACCGGCTCGTGCAGGTGCTTACCTCCTACACGAACGTGCTGTTCGAGCACCCCGGCCTCGCTCGCTCGGCCCTCGTGGCCCGCCCCTCGGGGCAGCGCTATCTGGACCTGCTCGAGGCGCTGCTTTCCCTGCTCGACGAAGGCGGCGTCCCGGCGGCGCGGGCGGCGTGGGCAGTCGATCTGCTGCTGCAGTTCGCCACCGCGACCGCGGCCGAACACGCCGAGGGGGAGAAGGACCCGGCCGACGCCGACCGTGAGTGGAACGCGCTCGCCGCGGCGTTGCGAGGGGCCTCCGCCGCGACGCACCCGCACCTCGCCGGACTCGGCACCGAACTGCTCTCCGGACCCGGCCCGGCCCGCCTGACCTGGGGCTTCCATGCCCTGATCAGCGGAGTGCAGCACACACCTCGGCCGGAGACCGAAGCCGGCGGGGGCGCCGCCGCCGAATCCCTTTAGCGCAGGACTCCGAGCCTGCCACCAACGTCCGCCCTTGTGGCCTGTCCCAGGAGTTCGCGCTGCAGAACCCTTCCACCTCCCCCTCGTCTTCCCCTTCCTCCTCCTCTTCCTCATCCGAAAGGTGCACGCCATGACGTCTCATCACCCCATAGCCGTGATCGGCGCCGGTCTCGGTGGCCTCACCCTCGCCCGTGTCCTGCACGTCAACGGCATCCGGGCCGCCGTGTTCGACCTGGACGCCTCACCGGCCGCTCGTGCCCAGGGCGGCATGCTCGACATGCACGTGGAGTCCGGGCAGGCCGCGCTGCGGGCCGCCGGCCTCTTCGAGGAGTTCCGTGCCATCGTCCACGCCGGCGGCGAGGCCACCCGCATCCTCGACAAGGACGCCACCGTCCTGATGGAGAACGACGGCGAGGACGGCGAGCGGCCCGAGGTCTCGCGCGGCGCGCTGCGTGACATCCTGCTCGACTCGCTGCCCGAGGGCACCGTCCGCTGGGGAGCGAAGGTCACCGGTGCACGCACGCTCATCGACGGCCGGCACGAGGTGACGCTCGCCGACGGCGGGGAGACCTTCACCACCGACCTGCTGATCGGTGCCGACGGTGCCTGGTCGAAGGTGCGCCCACTTGTCTCCGACGCCGTCCCGGCGTACTCGGGCCTCTCCATGGTCGAACTGAGCCTGCTCGACGCCGACATCCGGCACCCCGAAGCCGCCGGTGTCGTCGGAGGCGGCATGCTCTTCGCGCTCTCGGACGAGAAGGGATTCCTCGCGCACCGCGACACCGACGGTTCCCTGCATGTCTACGCCGCCCTCAAAACACCGGCGGACTGGGCGACTTCGGGCCCCATCGACTTCACCGACACCGAAGCGGCCAAGGCGACTCTCCTCGCGCACTTCGACGACTGGGACAAGCGACTGCGCGTTCTCGTCTCCGAAGCCGACGGTCCGCTCGTGCCGCGGCCGATCCACGCCCTGCCCGTCGGCCACCGCTGGGAGCGTGTCCCCGGTGTCACCCTGCTCGGCGACGCCGCCCACCTGATGTCCCCGTTCGCGGGCGAGGGCGCCAATCTCGCCATGCTCGACGGGGCCGAACTCGCCACCGCGTTCGCCGCGCATCCCGGCGACATCGAAACGGCGCTGGCCGCCTACGAGTTGGCGCTCTTCCCGCGCAGCGAGTCGGCCGCGGCCGACTCCGCGGCCGGCCTCGACCTGTGCTTCGGTCCGGACGCCTCACAGGCTCTGGTCGACCTGATGGCCGGTCACCACGTCGCCGGCGCCATCGACTAATGCGAGAGCACTTCGCGGGAACTCTCCTGGGTAAGGACGGCGTTTACGTTACGGAGAATGAAGCATTGGCCGAAGCTTTGGCCGGAACGGAGCCGACAGGCGCCGGCACAAAACCGACAGACAAGAAAAGACGCCAGAAACCAGCAAGCTTGAAGCGATGCGATGTGATGACCTTCACCCCGATGTGTCGGAAAGTGATGAATTGCTTACGGTCGTGACACGTAAGGGTGAGTGCAGAGCATCGTAAGACAACGGGAGGTTCTTTCGTGCGACCGTTCACCCTCAACTACGCCTTGCCTCAAGGGCAGTCGGCCGTACCCACCCCCTACCACTACGACGCCTCGCTGCAACTGAACGTGCTGGACGACGGCCGCCCGGCCGTCAGTGACCGCGCGCTTCTCATGGCCGCCGGTACCACGACGTCCACCGCAGGCTCCCAGACGCACTTCGACGACTGACGGCCTCGCGCGCGCATGACCGTACTGATTCTCACGGCGGAACAGGACGTCACGGCCGACATGGTGGTGGCGAAACTGTACGAGCGGGGCGTGCCCGTCGTGCGCCTGGACCCGGCCGACCTGCCCGGCAAAGCGGTGCTCTCCGCCGACTACGCCCACGGTGACTTCGACGGCTATCTGTCGGTCAACGGGCATGTGCTCAGCATGGGCGGCCTGCGGTCCGTCTGGCTGCGTCGGCCGGGCGAGCCGGCGGCCCACGCGCCGGAGCCCTCGCCCTGGCTCACGGCCGAGACGGGGCAGGCGCTGTTCGGGATGCTCTACTCCGCGTCGACGCGGTGGATGAACCACCCGCGCCGCGCCGAACAAGCCCGCCACAAGCCGTGGCAGTTGAGGGTCGCTCAGCGCAGCGGCTTCGCGGTGCCGCCCACCGTCATCACCACGGCCCCGAAAGTGGCCCAGCAGTTCGTGGAGGAGTACCGCGACGTGGTGGTGAAGTCCGCTTCGGGGCCACCGCCCGGCGACCCGCCGGTGGCCCTGCCGACCACCCTGATCGGCCCCGACGCGGACTTCTCCGGTGTCGCCGCGGGTCCGGCGCTGCTCCAGCAGTACATCCCCAAGCGCGCGGACATCCGGCTGACCTGCATAGGCCCCCGTATGTTCGCGGCTCGCAAGGCTGCCGGACCCGGGCAGGTGGACGGGCGCTTCGGCGACACGGGGCACATGTGGGAGATCGCGGTGGTGCCCGACCGCATCGCGCGATCGGTCCACGAGTACCTGGCCCTGGCCGGGCTCGCCTACGCCGCCTTCGACTTCGCGGAGGACGAGGACGGCGTCTGGTGGTTCCTGGAGGGCAACCAGGGTGGGCAGTTCGGCTTCGTCGAACTGGAGACCGGGCAACCCATCGCCGAGGAGGTCGCCCTCTGGCTGGCGCAGCGGCGGGCCGACCGCCGTTCGCCGGAACGCAGGGCCTGACGGCCCGTCGCCGGCGGGGGGCGACGCGGACCAGGCGAGATCCAACCTGTTTGGCGTGAAAGGGGTGTTGCTCACGGGCTTTGCGATACGCAAGCGTGCTGTGTCATGGACCGTGACCGCAGCAGCACCGCTCTGTCCCAGCCCTTGTCCCTCTCCCGACGTCAACTGCTCGCCGTGGCGGGCGCCACCGGCGCCGCCACAGCTCTCGGCACCGCACCGGCCACGGCACGGACCCGCGCCGGGCTCTCCCTGTCCTTCACCGAAGCGACCAACGGCTCGGCGACGCTCGCACCGGGCGGCGACCGGCTGATCGCCGAGGTCCAGAACGTCCTGTGGTCGCTGCCGCGCACCGGAGGCAAGGCCGTGCCCCTCACCCCGGCGGGCCTCGAACCGAACCGGCCCGTGCACGCGCCGGACGGCAAGCTCATCGCGTTCTGCGCCTACCGGGGCGGCGGCTTCCACGTGTGGACCATGCGCCCCGACGGATCGGACGTACGGCAGCGCACCGACGGCCCGTGGGACGACCGCGGCCCGGCCTGGTCGCCGGACGGCACCCGCCTCGCCTTCGCCTCCGAACGCGGCGGCGACCCGGTGACGGGAAGCCCGTACCGCATTCACGTCCTTGATCTCGAAAGCGGTGAACTGACCCGCGTCACGGGGCTGTCCGGGCAGGACGGTCCCCTCCAGGACGGGCCGTGGGAGGACTTCGACCCCGCCTGGGCGCCGGACGGGCGACGGATTCTCTTCGTCCGCGCCAAGGCCGTCACCACCCCGTTCGGGCTCGGCGTGGACGCCCGCACCGTCGCCGCCGTCCCGGCCGACGGCGCAGGCCCGGTCACCGTCGAGCACACCGAGACCCAGGCGGCGCAGGTCATGACCCCGGCGCCGGCGCCCGACGGCAGACGCCTCGCCTATCTGCGGACCACGGCGGCCCCGAACGGCTCCTGCACGCTCGTCGTCGACGGCACACCCGTGACCGTCGCCGGGGACATCGCCCCCGTGCCCCCACGATGGACGGAAGCGGGCGAACTCCTGCTCACGGTGGACGGCCACTTCACCCTCGTACGGCCGCAGGAGCCGGGGCGGACGGAGACGATCCCCTTCGAGGGAGCGCTGCCCGTGGAGCGGCCGGCATACCGGCTCAAGGAGTACGACCTCGGCGATGAGCGGGTGCGGCCGGTGCGCGGCATCCATCTGCCCGCGCTGTCCCCCGACGGCCGGCACATCGCGTTCGCCGCCCTCAACTCACTGTGGCTCGCGGGCACTTCGGGCGGTCGCCCGCCCGAGCGACTGAGGCAGTCCGCGCTCACCCGCTATCTGCTCGCACCGGTGTGGGCGCGGGACGGACGGTCCCTGCTGTACGCCGACGACCGCGACGGACTGCTCGGCGTGTACCGGCGCGATCTCGCCACGGGCGCCGAGACCCCGCTCGCGACGGGCGGCCGGGTGCATCCGGCGCTCTCGCCCGACGCGACCCGGCTCGCCTGCCTCGACATGACCGGCCGGCTCGTGGTCCGCGATCTGGCGACCGGCGAGGAACGCGTCCTCCTCACGCCCCTCGGCGGGGGCGGCCTTCCGGGCCGGCCGAGCTGGTCGCCGGACGGCCGCTACCTCGCCCTGTGCGACCGCGGCCGCCTCAACCTCCGCTTCCGCGAGGGCTACAACCTCATCCGGATCGTCGACACCACGACCGGAACCGACCGTCTGCACGCCGTCGCACCCCACGTCAGCATCGCCGACCGGTACGACTCCGGGCCCGTCTGGTCGCCCGACGGGCGCTGGATGGCCGTAGTCGTGGAATCCGCGCTCTGTCTGCTGCCCGTCGCCCCCGACGGCACCCCGCGCGGAGCGCTGCGCACCCTCACCGACGAACCGGCCGACCACCCCACCTGGTCAGGGGACGCGAAGACGCTGCTGTATCTGTCGGGCGGCCGGCTACGGCTGATCGGCGTCGACGGCGGCGCCGCCCGCACCGTACGCGTGCCGCTGGACCAGCACAGGCCCGCCCCCGCCGACACCGTGGTGCACGCCGGACGGCTGTGGGACGGCACCGGCGAGAACGTGCGCGACGACGTCGACATCGTCGTCCGCGCGGGACGCGTCACCGCCGTCGAACCGCACCGCGCCCGCGGCAGGGGTGCGCTCCGCAGGATCGACGCCTCCCAGCGGACCGTCATCCCGGGACTGTGGGACACGCACACCCACCCGTGGCAGAGCACCTACGGCGGGCGGCAGACCGTCGGCCAGCTGACGTACGGCATCACCACCGCCGTGTCCCTGGGCGGCTTCGCCTACGAACAGGCCCGCATCCGGGAGGCGGTGGCCACCGGGCAACTCGCCGGACCCCGGCTGCTGACCACCGGCGAACTCCTCGACGGCTCCCGCGTCGCGTACAGCATGGGCCGCGCCCATCGCACCAGGGAGGGGCTGCGCCGCTCGCTCGAACGCGGCGCCGCACTCGACTGGGACTTCGTGAAAACCTATGTACGGGCCCCGAGTTGGGTGATGGAGGAGGCGGCACGGTTCGCGCACGAGCGCCTCGGGGTGCGCTCGGGCGGTCACCTGCTGTCGCCGGGCGTCCAGGTCGGCCAGGACCTGACGACCCATCTGCAAGCCACCCAGCGAGCCGAGTCCGGGCACGCGACGACGGCGTCCGGGCGTGCCTACGAGGACGTACTGGAGATCTACAGCGCCCACGGTGTGAACTTCGCGCTCATCGCCACGCCGTTCACCTCGGCACCCCTCATCGGCGCGGATCCCGGCCTCGCCGACGACCCACGGGTCACCGTGGTGATGCCGCCGTGGGACACCGCCGCCGTACGGCAGTCGGCCGGGACGGCACCGACCCCGGCCCAACTCGCCACCCTGCGCACGGAGACCGACATCTACCGGCGCGTGCTGGCCGCGGGCGGGCTCGTCGCCCTCGGCACGGACCAGCCGCTCGTGCCCGTCGGGCTCTCACTGCATCTGGGCCTGCGCGCGCTGCACCGCGGGGGACTGTCGCCGGCGGCCGCGCTGCGTACCGCGACGGTGCTGCCGGCCCGGTTGTTCGGCCTCGACCGGCACCTCGGCACCGTGCAGCCGGGCAGGCTCGCGGACGTGACGATCGTCGACGGCGACCCCTTCGAGGACTTCGACACCCTGGTGCGGACGGTGTCCGTGCTCAGGGGCGGAACTCCTTATGAGACACAGGAGTTGGTGGCGGCGTTCGAGCCGTCGACGCGGCGCGCGCAGGCGGCGCACGACGACTGGCTCGACGTCGGACGGCTGATGCGGCGGGACGGCTGCTGCGACGCCGGCACCTGAGGCATACCTCCCTGGGTTCAGCGGCCGCTGGGCGCTCTTCTAGGTCCCCTGGAAGGACCCGAGGAAGACGTCCAGCGCCTGCTCGTTCCCGGCCGTGTTCCAGTCGTCGGCAGGGGTCGTCCAGCGCAGCGAGTAGCCCCGGTGGTCGCCGAGGAGGAAACCGCGGCCGAACGTGCGCTCCTGGACCCCGTCCGACTCGAAGAGCCACTCCATGTCGGCGGCCTTGTGGCCTTGGTAGGTCACGGCGCGGATGTCGCCGATGCGTTCGTAGCCGGTGGACTCACTGCGCAGTGAGGGTTCCAGCGCCTGCCAGATGGCGACGGGGTCCGGACCCAGCTGTTCGCTGTAGGTGACGGCCAGCGTGCGCGGGTCGCCGGCCGCGCCGAACGTGACGCGGTAGGAGAGGCCATCGCTCGTACGGGTCTGCAGGGGCTTCCAGCCGTCGGGCAGATTGATGGAGAAGCCCTGGGGCGCGACGTAGCGGTGGAAGCCGGACGGCAGGCCCTTTCCGGCCGACTTCTCGGGGGCGGGGCTGGTCGGGGACGGGGTCGGGGTCGGGGTCGGGGACCGCGGTGTCGGTGACGCAGGTGCGGGCGCCGCGCTTTGCCCGGTGGAGGTGGAGGTGGGGGCGGGGGCCGGACTGCCTGACGCAGGGGAAGAGGGCGAGACGGTGGGATCGGAGGCGGAGGAGCTGCGGTCGAGCAGCCCGCCCGCCGCGGTGACGGCCGCGAAGCAGGCCCCGGTGAAGACCAGCGCCACACCGACCACCACGGGCCGGCTGACGGCCCGCCCCCTCCGTCCCGTCCGGCCGGGTGCGGAGTAGCTGTCCATTACGAGGGGCAGCGCGGTGGTGGGCGCCGAGCCGACGGCGTCGGAATCGGTCTCGGCGTTTGCGTCGTCGCGGAGGATGCGCGTGAGGGCTGCGCGGACGATCGGCTCCGGCACGCGTTCCAGCGGGTCTCTGCGCAACAGCCCCTGAATGGCGGGCCCGAGCGGTCCGGCGTTCAAGGGCGGGCGCAGCGGCAGCCGGTCCACTGCGCGCAGCGTGGCCGAAAGGCGGCCGCGGTCCCGGAAGAGCGGCCGGCCCTCGACCATCGCGTACAGGAGTGCCCCGAGGGTCCACAGGTCCGCGGCCGGCCCGCTGTCCTCCCCGCGGGCCTGTTCCGGGGATGCGTACGACGGCGCGGTGGTGCGGGGCGAGGGGGTGGCGCCCAGCAGTCCGAAGCCACTCACGACGACACTGCCCCGCTCCTGGACGTACACCTGGCCGGGGCTGAGATCGCCGTGCGTCACTCCTTCGCGGTGGGCGGCTTCGAGGACGTCGAGCAGGGCGAGCCCGAGACGGGCCGCACGGACCGGCTCCATGGGGCCGTGCCGCAGCAGCTCCACCAGAGGGGTCCCTTCCGGCCGCTCCGCGACCGTCCACAGGACACCGTTGTCATGGATGACGTCGACGACCGCGGCGACCCGCCCGGGGCAGACCGCCGCGAGGAGTTCCGATTCGCGCCGGATCCGGGCCGCGACGCGGTGCGCCGTCTCCTCCTGTCCGTCGTCCGGCAGCCGCGAGCGGGTCACGGCGACGGGCTGCCCGAACTCGACGTCCTGGCCGTGCCAGCCGGGGCGTCCCGCTTCCCGGTGAACCACCTCGAACAGACGGTATCTTCCGGCAACCAACTCTTCCGTGGAGACTTGCACCTTGACCATCGTCATCCCTCGCTGCGCACCGGCCCATGCTTTCCAGGAAGTACGGCGGGCGTGACGTTGAGTGCTCAAAGAAGTGCGAATCCGGCTTCGAATTTCCTGTAACCGAGCCGGAATCGCGCAAGCTTGCGAATGCTCGGGTTGCCGCGTCAGCCGGTGAACGCCTTGCCGATGTACGACTCGGCGAAGGCGGCAGCCGCGCCCGGCGCATCGAGGAGCCGTCGCAGCCGCGCGCCGGCGGATCCCGCGCGGAAGGGATCGCCCGACGAGGGGCCGTGCAGCAACTCCGCGAACCACTGGGAGAACTCCTGGTACTCCCACGCCCGCCGCAGACAGGCCGCCGAGTAGCCGCGCAGTCCGCTGTCGTCGCCCGAGCCGTACGCCACCAGCGCGTCCGCGAGCAACAGGGCGTCGTGCACCGCCAGGTTCATGCCCTTCGCCGCGATCGGCGCGACCAGGTGGGCGGCATCGCCCGCCAGGAACAGCCGCCCGTACACCATCGGCTCGACGACGTAGTTGTGCATGTCGAGCACCCGCTTCTCGATCAGTGGACCCTCGGCCAGCGGCGGGGCGCCGTCCACGGCCAGCCGGGCGTGGAGTTCCGACCACACCCGCTCATGCGGCCAGTTGGCCGGGTCGTCGCCCGACGGGCACTCGAGGTAGTAGCGGGTGACCTGGGGGCTGCGGGCCATGTGGGCGCCGAATCCGCGCGGATGGATACCGAACACGACACAGTCGGAGGACGGCGGCGCCTCGGCGAGCAGAGCCAGCCAGCCGACCCCGTGGTCGCGGCGCGCGATGCGGCCCCCATGGGCCGACACGTAGGTGCGGGTCACCCCCCGTGCGCCGTCGCACCCGGCGATGAACGCGCAGGCGATCCGCCGGTGTTCACCCGACTCGGGATCGGTGTACGACACCGAGGGGCGGTCGGTGTCGATGTCGTGCACTTCCACATCGCGTACGCCGAAGCGGATGTCGCCTTCCTTGGTGTCCGCGTACGCGCGCACCAGGTCGGTCACCAACAGCGGCTGCGGATAGACGAAATGACGGTCCCCGGAGAGCTTGGCGTACTCGAACCGGTGCCGCGCCCCCTCGAAGCGGAACTCGCACTCGTGGTGGGCCTGCGCGCGCTCCACGAGGCGGTCGGCAAGGCCGCGTCGTCGGAGAGCTCGCACGGCCCACTCCTCGATGAACCCCGCGCGGGGCCGCTGTTCGATGAACGTCCTGCTCTCGGTCTCCAGGACCACGCAGTCGACGGAGGCGTCCCGCAGGATGTTGGCGACGGTGAGCCCGGCCGGTCCGGCGCCGATGATGACGACGGGGACCTGCTCTGCCGGTATGGAGGCGGGTGTGGGGGAGGTCATCCGAGCATTATGTCGATGCGACGACGACCGGGCGTCTTCCCTCATGAAGAACGGCTGCTCAGGCGGCCGCCGGATCACCTGAGGCCCGGGAACGGTGTCCCGGGCCTCGGTCTCAGCTGGAGGCGGGTGGCCTCAGCGGGAAGTCAGCGTCCACAGATGGTCCGCCGTGCCGTTGTCGCTCCACTGGAGGACCTGTGCGCCGGACGACGTGCTCATGTTGGTGACGCCGAGCAGAAGACCGCTGTTGTAGTTGGCGATCTTGTAGGTGCCGCCGCCCGCCGGGATGACCTGCCAGAGGTGGTCGGCCGTGCCGTTGTCCCCCCAGATCAGCGCCGTACCGCCGTCGCCGGTGCCCGCGTTGGTGATGCCGAGCAGCAGGCCGCTCTTCTGGTTGACGAGCTTGTAGAGACCGGAGCCCGCGGCGACCAGCGTCCAGTTCTGGTCGGTGCCCGTGGTCGAGGTCGCCTGGACCACGGAAGTGCCCTGTGCCGTACCGGCGTTCTGGGTGTCCAGGGCGAGCCCGCTGTTCTTGTTGGTGATCTGGTAGCGCCCGGCCAGCGAAGTGGAGGTGCCGCTGGGGGTGACGACCAGGTGGTAGCCGTCGGAGGCGTTCATGGCGACGGGGACGGTGATGGAGCCGTTGGAGACCGTGTAGTCGGACTCCGAGATCGTGAACGGGGAGGCGACGGCCGTGGTCCGGCCCTTCGACGGGGTGTACTCCAGCTTGACGTGCACCGTGCTGCCGAACGCCGACAGGGAACCGAGTCCGTTGACCTTCACGGCGGTTGAGCCGCTGCCTCCGCCGAAGACGACGCTGATCTGCCTGCCGTCACCGGTGAGCGAGGCCGCGCCGTCGATGCCTGTCTGCGCCGGTGGCGTGGTCGTGAGCATGTTGCCGGCCATGTCGCCGTACCACTTGTACAGCCAGTACGAGCCGTTGGGCGAGCCACCCGTGTCGGTCAGGGTGTCGCCGAGGGTGCCGTAGTGGTTCCAGAAGGCGAGTTCGGCGTCGCGGACGCCGGTGCGTTCGAACTTGGCGACGTAGCCGATGAGGGAGCCGGGCACCCCTATCTCGGTGGGCGTGGCGTACTCCTCGATGGAGATCGGCCGAGGGCTGATGCCGAGGCTGCTCTCCAGGGAGCGGTAGGCGGAGACATGGGCGGCGATGTCCCTGCTGCCCTGCAGCTCGTGCCAGGCGATGACATCGGGCACGGTGCCGCTCGCCTTGGCGTCCGTGAGGAACGTGCTCATCTGGCCCTGGTTCCACGACGAGTAGCTGGGCCCCTGGATGGGCGTGGAGGTGTCCTTCGCGCGCACTTCCTTGAACGTGCGCGCCCAACCCGCGTCGAAGGCACCGGCGTTGGTGGTGTCCCACGTCCAGTCGGGCTCGTTCCACAGCTCGTACGCGCTGATGTTGCCGGCGCCGGAGGACTTCACCGAAGCGACCTGGGTGTCGACGGCGGACAGCCAGTCGCTCCAACTCACCCACTTGTAGGGAAAGTTCGGGTACCAGTCGGGCATCCGGACGACGACCTTGGCGCCGGCCCTGGCGGCCTTGGACGCGACGACCAGGGAATCACCGGCGGGCTTCGGCTCACCGTTGGGCAACTGCTTGCCGCCGGGGGCCATCTGCACGAAGGTGTTCGGCTTCAGCGCCTGGGTGAGGCTGTCGCTGGGCGTGCTCGCGTCGGCGAGTCCGTAGAGGCTGCCCGTGGCGACATGGGTGACCGATCGCAGGGTCTGGTCGGCGTTGACGACCAGCGTGGTGGCCGAGGTGGGTGCGGCCTCGGCGGGCGCACCGGTGAGGGCGGCGGTGACGGTGGCCAGCGTGGCGGCCAGCGCCGTGGCGGTGACACGGCCGACCGATCGGCGTCGGCTTGTTCTGATGGCGGAGAAGGACATGGGTGCGGCTCTCCCAGGGGGGCGGACAAGAAGGACGTGGGGCGGGGGCGAGTGGCGCTGTACGGTCAGTCCTTGACCGCGCCCGCGGTGACGCCGGCGGCGACATAACGCTGGGCGAGGACGAGGAGCGCGGCTGCGGGCACGGACGCGACGACGGCGGTGGCCATGATCGCGTTCCACTCCTGGTTGTTGTTGCCGATGTAGTGGTAGATGCCGAGGGTGATCGGTCGCATGTCGCCGCCGCTGTCGAGGGTGTTGGCGAAGACGAAGTCGGACCAGGCCCACAGGAAGCTGAAGAGCGAGACGGTGACCACCGCGTTGCGGCTCACCGGCAGCACCACGGACCGGAAGGTGCGCCAGGTGCTCGCGCCGTCGATCCGGGCGGCGGCGGTCAACTCGCCCGGGATGCCGGACATGAACGCCGTGAAGATCATGACGCCGAAGGGCACGGCGATGGTGGAGTCGGCGATGATCAGACCCCACCAGGCGTTCAGCAGGCCCAGGTTGAGGAAGATGCCGTAGAAGCCCATCGCCATCACGATGCCGGGGACCATCTGCGCGATCAGCAGGACCAGCCCGAGTGCACCGGCTCCGCGCGGCCGCAGCATGGCCAGCGAGTAACCGGCGGGTGCGGCGAGGACGAGGGTGACCACGACCGTGCCGACTCCGATGAGCAGGCTCGTTCCGAGGTACGGGAGCTGGTCGTTGAGCACGGCCCGGTAGCCCTCGAACGTGGGGTGCAGCGGGAACAGGTCGGGAGGGGACTTGCGCATGTCCTGCTGCGGGGTGAGGGACACGTTCAGCATCCAGTAGACCGGGAAGAGCATGATCGCGGTCAGCAGTACGCCGATGACGGTGTAACGGCGGGAACTCGCGCGGGACTTCACGTCTCCTGCCTCCTCTGGACGCGGATGTAGAGCAGACCGAAGACGAGGGCGATGAGGATGAGGACGTTGCCGACGGCCGCTCCCGGGCCGAACTTGGGCAGCAGCGTGCCGAATCCGAGCTGGTACGACCAGGTCGCCAGCGTCGACGAGGAGTCGCCGGGGCCACCCTTGGTCATGATCCAGATCAGGTCGAACACCTTGAGTGTGTAGACCAGGCCCAACAGCAGCGTGATCGCCGACACCGGCCGCAGCAGCGGGAACGTGATCCGCCGGAACTGCTGCCAGCCGCTCGCCCCGTCCAGGGACGCGGCCTCGTACAGCTCCCCGGGGATGTTCTGCAGCCCGCTGTAGAGGATGACGAGGTTGAACGGGATGCCGATCCAGATGTTGGCGAGGATGACCGAGGTGAGCGCCCAGTGCGGCGACGTCAGCCAGTCGACGGGGGCCACGCCCACGAAGTGGAGGGCGTAGTTGACCACGCCGGACTCGCCGTTGAGCATCCACGACCACGTCGACGCCGACACGATCAGCGGCAGCAGCCACGGGATGAGGAACAGCGCCCGCAGCGTGGGCGCCAGCCGGAAGTGCCGGTTGAAGAAGACCGCGAGCGCCAGCCCGGCCGCGTACTGGAACGCGATCGACACGAAGGTGAAGACCATCGTGTTGCGCAACGCGGGAGAGAAGGTCGGATCGCTCAGCACCTTTGAGAAGTTGTCCCAGCCGGAGAACGGTGCGTCGTTGTCGACGAACGACCGGACCGTGTAGTTGCGCAGGCTCAGGTCGAGGTTGCGGTAGAGCGGATAGGCATAGAAGGCGACGAGGTAGGCGACGAGCGGGGCGACGAAGGCCAGCGCGGTCAGCCGGCTTCTGCGGCGCCGGCGGCGGGCCGTCGGGCCGGACGGGCCGGCGGCGTCCGTGGCGGGGGCCGTGGTCGGCGACCGCTTCGGACGGTCGACTCGGGCGAGGGTCATACGAACTCCTGGATACGGATGGCGAGATGCCGGGACGCGGCGCCGCGGCCCGCGGCGCCGCGCGCGGGACTCAGCCCTTGCCGGCCGCCGCCTGCGCGGTGGAGAGGGCGTCCTTGGGGCTCTTGCCTCCGGACAGCGACGACTGCACGGCGGTCCACAACGGCTGGGAGATCGTGGGGTACTTGGTGCCCAGTCCACCGCTGGTGCGCCCGCGTGCCGCGGCCACCGCCGCCACCCACGGCTTCAGCTTCGGGTTCGCCTTGACCTGTTCGGCCTGCACCGCAGCGACCGGCGCGACATACGTGAGCGTGGTGTCGGTGGGCAGCAGGTTCTTGGCACTCGTCAGACAGGTGACGATCTTCTTGCTGACGTCGTAGCGCGCGGTGTCCTTCTGCACCGGCACCGTCACGAACTCCCCGCCGGTCGGCACCGGAGCCGAACCGCCCTTCTGCGCCGGGATGTTGACGACGCCGTACCCGAACTTCGCCTTGTCGGCGTTGCCGAGCTGCCAGGTGCCGTTCTCGCCGAAGGCGTACTCCCCGGTGGCGAACTCCTGCCAGCTGGTGGTCTGGGTGTTCTGCAGGACGTCCTTGGGCGCGTAGCCGTCGTCGACCCAGCCCTTCCACAGCGACAGCGCGGCCACACCCTGCGCCGAGTCGAGCTTGGTGAGGTCGCCGCCCGCGCCCCAGAACCAGGGCAGGAACTGGAAGCTGCCCTCCTCCGTGTTGATGGCGGAGAACGTGATGCCTTTCTTCCCGGCGGCCTTGACCTTCTGCAGCGCGGCCGTCAGGGACGTCCAGTCCTTGATCGAGGCGGGGTCGACCTTCGCGGCGGACAGGATCTGCTTGTTGTAGTAGAGGGCGAGCGTGTTGGCGCCGATCGGTATGCCGTAGGCGGCGCCGTCCAGGGTGCCCGCGCCGATGATGTTCTTCTGGAACGAGGCCGTGTCCAGGCCGAGGTCGCTCGTCTTGTTGAGGATCCCCGCCTCCACCAGCGTGGAGACGACCGGGTTGTCCACCAGCATCACGTCGGGGGCGTTGCCCTGCTGCGCGGCCAGCAGCGCCTTGTTGCCCAGGTCCGTGGTGTCGTACCCGGTGCGCTTGATCTTGACACCCGCCTCGGTGCCGCACTGGGTGACGCGCTTGCCCCAGTCGGAGGAGGCGTCGAACTGCGGGTACGGGTCCCAGAACGCGTACGTGGCCGACTTGCCGGACGAGGCGGACGAGTCGGAACCTCCGCCGCAGGCGGTGACGGAGGCGAGGGTGCCTACGGCGACCACGGCGGTCAGGAGGGTGCGGCGGGTGTGTCTCATTGCGGTGACCTCATTGTCATGAGTGCTCAGGGGCGCGGGTGGGAGGGGAAGCCAGGTCAGGAGGTGGGCAGCCAGACGCGCATGCTGCCGTCCTGCCGGTTCGCCCAGGCGTAGTAGGGGATCGCTGTCAGCTCGACGGGTTCGCCGTGCTGCGGCGCGTCGTCGTCCGGCGAGGTGGGCCGGTAGGGCCACCAGTCGCCGTCCGGGAGCCGTCGGCGGTGACCGGCGGCAACGACCGTGGTGACACCGCCGAGCAGGTCCGGGCGGGGCTTGACGGCGAGCGGGCGCGTGATGTCGAGGACGATGTCGTCGAGGCCGCCGGTGGGTTGGTCGACCTCCTCCAGGCAGTACACGAGCGGGCCGCGTTCCACGGCCACACAGCCCCGTACGGCGTCCACCCGCGGGTCGGCCACGGTGAGGCGCGGTTCGAGGCCGAGTTCCAGGACGACCCGGTCGCCCGGCGCCCAGCTGCGCTCCAGGCGCAGCCAGCCGTCCGTGACGGGGGCATCGGTGTGGTCGTACACCTCGGTCCCGCACCGCACCCGGTACTCGCGGCACCACTGCGGGATGCGCAGCGACAGCGTCCAGGGCCGGTCGAGGGGGGTTTCCTCGACGGTCAGGGAGATCGCGCCGTGCCAGGGGTAGTCGGTCTCGGCGCTCACGGCGACGGGCGTGCCGTCCAGGTCGGCGGCGTAGCGGCCGGTGACGTACTGGTGGATCTGCAGGCCCTGTCCGTCGCTCGACGACAGGTAGTGCTCCAGCGAGGCCAGCAGGCGCATGACGTTCGGCGGGCAGCAGGCGCACCGGAACCAACGGGTACGGCGCGCCGACTGGTCGCCCCCGGTGTCCGTGTGACCGTCGCGGACCTGGAGCGGGTTGACGTAGAGCCAGCGCTCGCCGTCCAGGGAGACACCGGCGAGGAAGCCGTTGTAGAGGGTGCGCTCGATCAGGTCGCTGTAGCGGGCCTCGCCGGTGAGCAGCGCCATGCGCCAGCTCCACTGGACGGAGGCGATGGCGGCGCAGGTCTCGCAGTAAGCACGCTCGTTGGGCAGCTCGAACGGGTCCCCGAAGTCCTCCTGGTCGTGGTGCGCGCCGAGACCGCCGGTCAGATGGGTCTTCGTGCTGGTCATCGCCCGCCACAACCGCTCGGCGGCGGCGCGCAGTTCGGCGTCCCCCGTCTCGGTGGCCAGGTCCGTCGCGGCGGCCAGCAGATAGAGCTGGCGTACGGCGTGCCCCTCGACGTCGGTCGCCTCGCGCAGCGGCACCCGGTCCTGGCAGTAGGCCTCGCCGCCGAGCAGGCCGTGGCCGAAGCGGTCGACGAAGTAGCCGGCGAGGTCCAGGTAGCGGCGTTCGCCCGTCTCGCGGTACAGCTCGACCAACGCGGTCTCGACCTCGGGGTGGCCGTCCACGCCGTCGATGGGTCTGCCGCTGGACGGCGGACCGAAGACCGAGTCGACATGGTCGGCGAACCGGCGGGCGACGTCGAGGAGTTCGGGGCGTCCGGTGGCCCGGTGATGGGCGACCGCTGCCTGGATCAGGTGTCCCGCACAGTACAGCTCGTGGCCCCAGCGCAGATCCTGGTAGCGCTCACCGCCCTTGACGAGCTGGAACCAGGTGTTGAGATAGCCGTCGGGCTGCTGGGCCTCGGCGACGAGGGCGATGATGCGCTCGACGTGGGCCGAGAGGTCGTCGGTCGGCTCCTGGGCGAGCTGCCAGGCCGCCGCTTCCAGCCACTTGTAGACGTCCGTGTCCACGAAGGGGTACGCGCCCTGGAACTCTCCCGCGGCCGTGCCCGCCGCCAGCCGCAGGTTGTGCAGGTTTCCCGCCGACTCCAGCAGGTCCGGGCCCTGCGGGATGGAGGTGTGGGCGTTGGCCGCACGGCGGCCGTGCCAGAAGCCGGTGCTCACGGCGGCACGGGCGGGTCGCAACGCGGCATGGGCGTCCGGGCCGAGGCGGACCGGGCCCGCTGGGGCGCCGGCCCGCTCGAACGGGGCCGAGGGGTCGGGGGAGGGCACGGCGGAGCGTGTGCGGGGCATGGTTCTCCGGGAGGGTGGAGGCGGAACGGTGTTCGGCAGGGCGAATTCGGAGCTTGTTTGAGCAACCGTTTTCCTGCCTCGAAAGTAGAGGGTGACCGGGGGAGTGTGGTCAAGAGGCGTGCCCGCAATATTTTTCCTTTGCCCGTGGACTGGAACTCGGCGTTGGCGCCTGCGAGCATGAGCGGACCGCTGCCGTCGACAGCGACGTCAAGGATGACGTCGGGGAAAAGGATTGCTCGTGACCGTTGCTCCAGGATCTCCTTCCGCCGGCCGGGCCAAGCTCGCGGATGTCGCCGCGCTGGCAGGTGTCAGCGTGGGCACGGCTTCGAAGGCGCTGAACGGCGGCGGCCGGATGCGGCCCGAGACCCGGCAGCGGGTGCTGGACGCCGTGGAGAGGCTCGGGTTCCGGCCCAACCAGCAGGCGCAGAACCTGCACACCGGCAGGAGTTGGACGGTCGGTCTGATGACGACGGACGGCATCGGCCGTTTCAGTACGCCCGTCCTGCTCGGCGCCGAGGACGCACTGGGCGCGGGGAAGATCTCCGTGCTGCTCTGCGACACCCGGGGCGACACCATCCGCGAGCAGCACCACCTCCAGAACCTGGTGGACCGCAGGGTGGACGGCATCATCGTCACCGGCCGCCGGACGGACCCGCGCCCCCCGCTGAAGGGCGTCGAGCCGATACCCACCGTCTACGCACTGTCGCCGTCGACCGACCCGGCGGACACGTCCGTGGTCTCGGACGACCGTGGCGGCGCCCACCTCGCGATCGAGCACCTGCTGTCGATCGGCCGCACCCGCATCGCCCACGTGACCGGCCCCGAACACCACGCGGCCGCGCGCGACCGCGCCCAGCACGCGGTCGAGGCACTGCAGCGCTCCTCACGTGAACTGGCCACCGGCCGCGTCCACTTCGGGGAGTGGAGCGAGGCATGGGGACGGCGCGCCGCCGACGCGGTCCTGCGCACGGCACCGGACACGGACGCCTTCTTCTGCGGCAACGACCAGATCGCCCGGGGCGTGGCGGACACCCTGCGCGAACGCGGCCGCGACGTCCCCGGTGAGATCGCGATCGTGGGCTACGACAACTGGGACACCATGGCGCTGGCGTGCCGCCCACCCCTGACCACGATCGACATGGACCTCACGGAGATCGGCCGCATCGCCGCGCTGAAGCTGCTGGAGGCCATCGACGTCGGACCGGCCAGGGGCGTGCACACCGTCCCGTGCCGCCTGGTGGTGCGCGAGTCCTCGTGACCGTCGCCGCTTGCGGAGGCCCCCTGGTACCGCCAAACGCCCGAGAGCTACCTCGCCGGCCGCCACCTTCGCGCCGCGATGATGTGCATCAAAGACCTCGCCCGCAGCAACCCTTGGTCGCGATTCGATGCATTCCTAAAGGCATGGACATGATCGGCGACGGATCAGTATCGTGCTTCCCGACCAGCCTGTCGGTGATCCACAACCGACGGCGCGCGGCCGGCCTGACCAGCCGGCCCGAACAATAGGGGATCTTGTGCTCAACAGGAAGACGTTCGGTAAGAGGAAGCTCACCTCGCTCCTCTCGACACCGCTGCTGCTCGGCGGCATCGCCATGGCCGCGCCCATCGCCCTGGCCACCCCGGCCAGCGCCGCGCCGCACGGCTGCGGGTTCCATGAGATCAACACCTACTCGATCAGTTCGACCTGCAACTTCGGCCCGGGAGAGCAGCGGGCCAAGATCCGCTGCACCGACGGCATCAACGGCAATGTGTCCATCGTCTACGGGCCGTGGAAGCAGTGGTACCAGAAGTCCGTGGCCGTGTGCGGCGCGCCCCAGCGGACCAACGCGAGGTTCATCGACACGCAGGTCAGGGACTGAACTCACGCAGGCCAAGCGGCTGAAGCAGGATTTTCCTCAGGCTTCCAGTCGTGATCAAGTGAGTGTCTGCAGGCGGTCGTTGACCCAGATCGTCGCGGCGCGAAGGTGGAGGTCGGCGAGGTAGCGCTCCGGTGTCTAGTCGTACCGGGTTGCGATGCCTCGCCAGGCCTTCATCGTGGCGGGTGGCCTCGGCGGTCTACTGCGCGGCGAGGTGATCTGCCAGGCGCGCGGTGTCCGCGTCCGTCCAGCCGGGCGGCCGGGTGATCTGCGCCCAGGCGCTGGTGGGCATCGCCCCGTAGCGGTGCCCGTAGCCGTCGGGGACGCTGTCCGCGCCTGCGAGGTCGCAGGCCACCTGCCAGAAGGTGACCAGCGGGTACCACTGCATGGCGGGGGAGACGTCGCGGGCCCGCGGCCGGTCCAGCCAGTCGGGCTGGTGGAAGGCGAGGCCGGGCGACCACCAGATCACCGGGTCCGAGCCGTTCTGCAGGTAGACCGTACGAGGCTGCCGCCAGGGCGCGTTCGGGATGCCGTAGTCCTCGGGGACC
This sequence comes from Streptomyces sp. SAS_270, assembly GCF_052543295.1. Taxonomy (NCBI): domain Bacteria; kingdom Bacillati; phylum Actinomycetota; class Actinomycetes; order Kitasatosporales; family Streptomycetaceae; genus Streptomyces; species Streptomyces sp. SAS_270. The sequence continues at coordinate 38,546 of NZ_JBMNDS010000060.1, read as the reverse complement.
TGCGCGAAACGTACGGCGACGCCTCGGTCGACGACGGGGCGCCATGCGGGGCTGCCCGCCTCCCGGTCCGCTGTGATCTTCTTCCACAGCGGATTGCTGTAGGTGGGGCCGATGAACAGGGCCCCGCCGGTTTCGGACGTGAGCGCCGGCAGGGAACCGCCCACCGCGGTCTCCATGGCGTAGGAGCCGAGGCTCTCGCCGTAGACGACCAGGCGGGGGCGCGAGTCGGCCGGTAGGGTCTGCCACTTGTCGTGCACGGCGTCGAACAGCGCCCGGCCCGCGTCGGCGGCCTCGTCCTCGGTGAGGACGGAGACCCAACTCGGCAGGTATGAGTACTGCATGGCCACCAGAGCGCTGTCGCCGGCCCACATGTACTCCAGCGGTCTGCTGCCCTGGTCGTTGACCCAGCCCGTTCCGGTGGTGCCCATGACGGCGAGGACCTTGCGGGAGAAGCCGCCGGTGCGCTCCAGTTCACGTACGGCCAGCGCGGCCCGCTCCTTGAGGGTGTCGGCCGATCGCAGCCCGACGTAGACCCGTACCGGATCCTTCACGGTGCGCCCCTCTGCGAACGGGGCGAGTTCGGTGCGGGGAGTGACGCTGCCGATGAAGTCGCGGCCCTTGGCCCCCAGGCTGTCCCACGGCGTGGCGGAACCCGGGCCGCCCGACAGCGTCGCGAGGTCCGGCCGGACGATGCCCTCCGTGGTGCCCTGGTCGGTGAGCGAGGCCGCGCTCTCGACGACACGCAGGGCCGTCGAGAGCAGGAAGCCCTGGACCACGCCGACGATGACGAGAGCGATCAGCGCCGTACCGGTGGCGTACGCGACGGGGCGGGGCACGTGCGCTCCGAGAGCGTGGGCGACGATGCGCGTCGCCAGCCGCACGGTGCGGGCCGCCAACAGCAGAAGCGCGGTGATCACCGCGGCGACGAAGGGCACCCACATCCACTGCCACCACGCCACGTGCGGGTCCATCGCCACCGCCCGCCGCACCTCTCTCTGCCATCCCGCGCTCCGGGCCGTCACCACCACCACGGCCAGGGCGGCGAGAGTGCCCAGCACCGGCCACATGGCCCGCCGCGCGCCAGGGCCCGGATCGGTGCCGGCCCGTCGGGCCAGGGCCCTGGTCGCCGACTCCAGCACGGCGCCCACGGCGTAGCCGACCGCCGCGGTGACACCGGCGGCGAGCCCTTGCAGCCACCAGGCACGCGGCAGCAGCGACGGGGTCAAGGACAGGCAGTAGAAGGCGGTCGCCATGGCGGTCCCGCCCCAGGACGGGGCACGCCGGACGACCGGCGCGGGGCCCGCGTGACGGCGCGCCCAGTCCTTTACGCGACCCGGCGTGCGCGGTGGCATCGCGCTCAGTACCGCTGTGCCTTGGCGATTTCTGCGGTCAGCTGAGGCTGGGCGGGCTTCCGGCTGATGGCGAGCGGCTGGGCTCTCCCGCCGGGTTTCAGATCCTGTGCGCCGACGTAACGGGTCTCGACGACCTTTCCGTCGGGGTCCCGGAAGTCGACCTGCACCGCATACGAGGCGGTCTTGTCCGTCTTGTTGGTGATGTTCACGACGAGAACGAGCAGACCGCCCGTCTGGGAGCGCGGCTTGCCGGTGAGCGCCACCTCGGACGTCGCGTTGCCCCGGCCGTCGACGCCCGCGAGTTCCTTGCGCGCGGCCGCGTTGGCGCGCTCCACGTCGGCCGAGACCGAGGCCTCGAAGGCCGATGCCGCGGCAGAGGCGGACGAGGCCGCGGCCGACGCCGCCGCCCGGGCGGACTCCTTGACGGACGCGCCGATCGAGGCGAGCGCGGAGGGTGAGGTGCCGGAGAACGACGCGGTGTCGGGCCCGGTCGGTGTCGGGCTGAACGTCGAACCGCTGTCGCGGTCGCTGTCCGTGCTGCAGGACACGAGGGAGGCCGTGCCCAGCGCCGCCGTGACGAGCCCGGCAAGCGCGACCGCGAGCGAGTGCCGGCGTCGCGGTCTCTTCCTCCCAGGTCCGACAACACTCATGGCATACCTTCCTTTTCCTGTCGGGCGGTGGGTGCGGCCGCGGGGTCTCCCGGGCGGACGGAGGCGGTCGTGCGGCGCTTCAGTCCGCCTGCCCGGCGAGGTGCTCGGAGAGTTCCTTCTCGTCCTCGTCCGTCAGCGACGTCTTCAGGACGGTGCCGCCGAACGGCTGCATGGCGGAGGCGAACTTGTCCTCGGTGATCTTCGAGGCCATGACCACGACGGCCGCCGAACCGGGCTTGAGGAGCTCCTGGACCTGGTCCCGGAAACGGTCGTCGACGCCTGACTTGGCGAGCTTGCCGAACAGACCGCCGAAGGCGGCGCCCGCGAGCAGGCCGACGCCGGGGACGAGGAAGAGCAGGCCGAAGACGGTGCCCCAGAGGGCTCCCGACGCGGCCGAGACGCCGACCAGCCGGTTGGGGGTGTCGACGTGGGTCCTGCCCTCCTGGTCGACCGAGACCACGGCGAGTCCGGTCAGGTTGACCACGAAGTCCTTCTGCAGTCCCTGAACGGCCTCGTACGCGTTGTCGGCGACCTGCGGGTCGTCGTAGCCGATCACGATGAGTTCCGACAAGGCGTCCTCCTCGGTACAGAAGCAAGCGGATATCCGGATTCATATGGTTTGGACAGATACATCCTGCATGTCGGTGGCTGGCGAGGCCACTCCGGCCGCTGCGCCGTGATGTGCTTTTGTCGCTAATGTCGCCTTGGTCAGCTGGGCAACCGCCTGAACGCGACAGCGATCGAGGAGTTGGCCTTGAGCGACGATTCGCAGAGCGACGGCACGGAGAACCGCAACCGCCCCGCACATGAGCCCTCACTCGCCGACGCCGTCCTGCCCATGGTCGTGCTGGCCGTTCTCGTGGCGGGCTCCCTCGCACTGTTCGGACTGGACGCCCTCGACGGACCGATCCAAGTCGCCCTGGTCCTCTGCGCGATGGCCGCCGCTCTGGTGGCGATGAAGAACGGCCACACCTGGCAGGCAGTCCAGCGTGCGGGGCAGGGCGCGCTGTCCTCGATCACCAGCGCGGTCTTCATCCTGCTCGCGGTCGGTGCCCTGATCGGCGTATGGAACCTCTCCGGCACGATTCCGACGCTCGTGTACTACGGCATCCAGGTGCTCTCCCCGAGCTGGTACTACGCGACCACGGCCGTGATCTGCGGCGCCATCGCGATGAGCATCGGCAGCTCCTGGACCACGGCGGGCACCATCGGGGTGGGCCTGGTCGGCATCGCGGACATGGTCGGAGTCTCCGCCGCCATCACGGCGGGTGCCGTCATCTCCGGCGCCTACCTGGGCGACAAGCTCTCACCTCTGTCCGAGACGACCGTGCTCACGGCTCAGATGGTGAAGGTCGACGTCCACGAGCACATCAAGCGGCAGGCGTGGACGTCCCTGCCGGCGTTCCTGATCGCCTTCGTCGTCTTCGTCGTCCTCGGCCTGGTCAAAGGGCCCGACGTGCACAATCCCGTGGGCGAGGACATCGAGCTGCAGAGCCTGGGCGACATCTACCACATCACGCCGCTCAACCTGCTGCCCCTGGTCCTGCTGGCCGTCCTGTCGATCCGCAAGGTGCCGGCCACCCTGGCGCTCATCTCCTCCGCGCTCTTCGCGGGCCTCCTCGGCGCGTTCCTCCAGCCCTCGGTGATGCGGGACTTCGTCGAGGGCTCGGGGAACGTGGTGACCGAGTCGGTCAAAGGTGTCTGGCGCGCGATGGCCAACGGGTTCTCCATCAGCTCCGGCATCCCGCAGATCGACAGCCTCCTGTCCCGCGGCGGGATGGACAGCATGCTGCTGACGTTGTGGCTGATCATCGGCGCGGTCACGTTCGGCGCACTCCTGGAGGAGTTCGGGCTGATCGCGCGACTGGTCGATCCGCTCATCCGGTCGGCCACGACCACGGGCCGCCTCTTCCTGACGGTGTTCGTGTGCGCGTTCGGGCTGAACGTGGTCGCCGGCGACCAGTACATCGCCCTGGTGCTGCCGTCCCGGATCTTCCGGCTGGAGTTCGCCAAGCGCAATCTCGCCCCGACCAACCTGTCCCGTCTCGCCGCCGACAGCGGCACGGTGACCTCCGCACTCGTCCCGTGGAACTCGTGCGGCGCCTTCATGGGCGCCGTCCTGGGCGTGGCCACCCTCTCCTATGTGCCGTACGCCGTCTTCAACTACGCCAGCCCAGCCCTGAGCGTCCTCTACGGCATCACAGGCTTCAAGATCGAGAAGACCGACCTGTCGGAGTCGGAGCACGAGGGGAAGAAGAGGAGCTCCGGCAGTTGGCCGTAAAAAAATGCAAGACATTATGAAATGTCCGAGGGTGTCACTGTTCACCGTTCATCTCGACGACCAGGGGCGACCAGGCGGCAACAGCCGCACCACACCGCACCGAGCAGGTGGAACATGAGCCAGGCCGAGGCCACTGAGAGCTCCAACGCAGCGTCGGTCGCGGCCAAGTTGACCCTGCCGACGCTCACCGCGATGGTCGTCGGCTCCATGGTCGGCGCCGGTGTGTTCTCCCTGCCGCGTCGCTTCGCCCAGGAGACCGGAGTCGCGGGCGCGCTCATCGCCTGGGTGATCGCGGGCACCGGCATGCTGATGCTCGCCCTGGTCTTCCAGACCCTGGCGATCCGCAGACCCGACCTCGACGCCGGTGTGTACGCGTATGCCAAGGCGGGCTTCGGCGAATACCTCGGCTTCTTCTCCGCCTTCGGCTACTGGGCCAGCGCCTGCGTCGGCAACGTGACGTACTGGGTGCTGATCATGTCGACCGTGGGCGCCGTGGCACCTTCGCTGGGGGAGGGGGACACCGTCCTGGCGGCGGTTCTCTCCTCCGTCGGGCTGTGGGGGTTCTTCCTGCTCATCCGGCGCGGAGTCAAGGAGGCCGCGGCCATCAACAGGATCGTGACGGTGGCGAAGATCGTCCCGATCCTGGTCTTCATCGTGCTTGCGCTCTTCTACTTCAAGGCGGACGTCTTCGCCGACAACTTCGGCGGCGCCGACTACGCAGGCTCCCTGTTCAACCAGGTCCGCGGCACCATGCTCGCCACGGTCTTCGTGTTCCTCGGCGTCGAGGGCGCCAGCGTCTACTCGCGGCACGCCAAGCGCCGCGAGGACGTCGGACGCGCCACCATCCTCGGCTTCCTGAGCGTCTTCGCCGTCTTCGCGTCGGTCACCATCGTGTCGTACGGCCTGATGCCGATGAGCGAGATCGCCGAGCTGCGCCAGCCGTCCATGGCGGGCGTACTGGAGCACGCGGTCGGCACCTGGGGCAAGGTCTTCGTCAGCGTCGGGCTCATCGTCTCCGTGCTGGGCGCCTATCTGGCGTGGACGCTGATGGCCGCCGAGGTGCTGTTCGTGGCCGCCAAGGACAACGACATGCCGCGCTTCCTGCGCCGGTCCACCGCCGCCGACGTCCCCGTGCCCGCACTGCTGATGACCACGCTGCTGTCCCAGGTCGTGCTGGTCATCACGCTGTTCTCCGATGACGCCTTCAACTTCGCACTCGACCTGACCAGCGCACTGTCCCTGATCCCCTTCGTCCTCGCCGCGGGCTTCGCCGTGAAGATCGCGACGGCGGAACGCGGCACGCCGGCCGAGGCCCGCAGCGGGCACACCCGCGAACTCGTCGTCGCGCTGCTCGCCACGGTGTACATGCTCTTCCTGCTGTACTCCGCCGGGCTGAAGTACGTCCTCGTGTCCTTCATCGTCTACGCACCCGCCACGATCCTGTTCGTCATGGCCCGCCGTGAGCGGAACAGGCGCCTCTTCTCGCCCCGTGAACTCGTCATCCTCGCCGTCTCGATCGCCGGGGCAGTGCTCGGCGTCGTCGCGCTGGCGGTGGGCTGGATCGAGATCTGACCCGCCCCCTGCACGGACGAAACAGCTCCCAGAAAGGCACGACATGGCAGCCCAGGCCCCCGCCACCGCCTCCCAGCCCCCGTTCGGCGTCCACTCGGAGGTCGGCCGGCTGCACAAGGTGCTGGTCTGCGCACCGGGCCTCGCCCACCGCAGACTCACCCCCACCAACGCCGACGACCTTCTCTTCGATGACGTCATGTGGGTGGAGAACGCCCAGCGCGACCACGCAGACTTCGTCGGCGAACTGCGCAGGCAGGGCGTCGACGTGGTGGAGTTGCACGACCTGCTCGCGCAGACCATGGCGAATCCCGAGGCGCGGGCCTGGCTGCTCGACCGGAAGATCGTCGCCAACCAGGTGGGCACCGGCCTGATCGACGACACCAGGGCCTTCCTGGAGACCCTCGCGCCGCAGCAGCTCGCCGAGTACCTCATCGGCGGTCTGGCCACCGCCGACCTTCCGGAGGAGTTCCGCTCCGGGTACCTCGCCCTCGTCCGCGAGTCCACCGGCGTACGCGAGTACCTGATGCCGCCCCTGCCCAACACGCTCTACACGCGCGACACGACCTGCTGGCTCTACGGCGGCGTCACCCTCAACCCGCTGTACTGGCCCGCCCGTCACGACGAGACCCTGCTGATGAAGGCGGTCTACGCCTTCCACCCGGACTTCGTGAACTCCTCCGTCTGGTGGGGCGACCCCGAACAGGACTGGGGGCAGGCCACGTTCGAGGGCGGCGACATCATGCCGGTCGGCAACGGCGTCGTCCTCATGGGCATGAGCGAACGCACCTCCCGGCAGGCGATCACACAGGTCGCCGCGGCACTGTTCGCGAACGGCGCCGCCGAGCACGTCGTCGTCGCCGGCATGCCGAAGCTGCGCTCCGCGATGCACCTCGACACCGTCTTCACCTTTGCCGACCGCGACCTGGTGACGCTCTACCCGACCATCATGGACGCGGTGCACACCTTCTCCCTGCGCCCCGCCGACAGGGCACCCGGCATCGAGATCACCGACGAGGGCGCGCGGCCGTTCGTCGACGTCGTGGCCAAGGCGCTCGGGCTGGCCAAGCTGCGCGTGGTGGAAACCGGCGGCGACGTCTACGCCTCCGAACGCCAGCAGTGGGACAGCGGAAACAACGCGGTCGCCCTGGAGCCCGGCGTGGTCTTCACCTACGACCGCAACACCCAGACCAACACCTTGCTGCGAAAGGCCGGGGTCGAGGTCATCACCATCGTCGGCGCCGAACTCGGCCGCGGGCGCGGCGGCGGCCACTGCATGACGTGCCCGCTCATCCGCGAGCCCGTCGACTTCTGAGCGCAGGCATGGTGTCCACGGTGCGCCGTGCGACCGCGCGGCCGCTCCCCACCAAGGTTGCTGTCGCGGTCGTGGTCGCCGTACTGGTGCTCACCAACCTGGCGAACAACCGCTGGGCGCGCTCCTGGATCCTGCTCACCGCGGTCGTCGTCTCCGCGGTGCTGATCGGGATCATGTTCCGGGCCGGTGGCGGCTGGGCCGACATCGGCCTGGCCCCGGGAACCCTCGGCAGCGGACTGCGCTGGGCCGCCGCGCTCATCGGGATCGTCGCGGTCGGCTACCTGTGCGCGGCCGTACTGCCGTTCACCCGCGACCTGTTCGAGGACCAGCGGACCAGCACGCTGAGCGGGGCCGAGGTCGCCCTGCGCGTACTCGTCACGGTCCCGCTCGGCACCGTACTGCTGGAGGAGATCGCGTTCCGCGGCGTGCTGTACGGGTTGGTGCTCAGGATCCGCCCCGTCCTCACGGCGACACTGTTCTCGTCCGTGCTGTTCGGCCTCTGGCACATCCTCCCCTCACTCCACCTCACCGACGACAAGCCCGCACTCGGCTCACTCTTCGGCCACTCGGTCCTCGGCGCGGTCGTGGCCAACATCGGCTCCGTGCTGTTCACCGCCGCATCCGGCTGCCTGTTCTGCTACCTGCGCCACCGCAGCCGCAGCCTGCTCGCCCCGATGGCTCTGCACTGGGCGACCAACGCCCTCGGCTACGTGTTCGGCTTCCTGCTGCGCTAGGGGGCTTCCTGCCCGGGCCGGTCAGACGACGGCGTCGGTGCGCAGCGCCGCGATGGCCTCGGGGTCCCGGCCCAGTTCGGCGAGGATGGCGTCGGTGTGTTCGCCGACAGCCGGGACGGGGTCCATGCGCGCGGGCACGCCCGCCAGGTCGGCCGGCGGGAGCAGGGCCTGCACGGTCGCGCCGGGCACCGCCACCTCGCGCCAGCGGTCGCGACCCGCCAGGACGGGGTGGTCGAGGAACTCGGCGACGTTGTTGACCCCGGCGCAGGCGACCCCGATGTCCTCCAGGTCCTTCATGACCTCCTCGGCGTCGGAGCGGGCGATGCGCTCGGCGACGACGACGTTCAGTTCCTCGCGGTGGGCCACCCGGTCGGAGCCGGTGGCGAAGCGCGGGTCGTCGGTCAGCTCCGGCCTGCCGAGGAACTCCGCGCACAGCGCAGCCCACTCGCGCTCGTTCTGGATGGAGAAGAGCACGTCCTTGCCGTCGGCGGCGGTGTAGGTGCCGTACGGCGCGATGGTGGGGTGCTGGGTGCCCAGGCGCGCCGGCTGCCGGCCGCCGTACTGGGTGTAATAGGCGGGCTGGCACATCCACTCCGCCAGCGCCTCGAACAGCGACACCTCCACCGGGTGCACCGCGCCGGTGGTGGCCCGGGTGAACAGGGCGGTGAGGACACCGCTGTAGGCGTACATGCCCGCGGCGATGTCGGCTACGGAGATCCCGGTCCGCACCGACTCCTCGGCGGTGCCCGTCAGCGACACCAGGCCTGTCTGGCACTGCACCAGCAGGTCGTACGCCTTGCGGTCGCTCCAGGGTCCGGACGTGCCGTAACCGGAGATCGTGCACGGGATCAGCCGTGGGTAGCGGCGGGTGAGCGCGTCGGTGCCCAGGCCGAGCCGTTCGGTGGCGCCCGGGGCCAGGTTCTGCAGGAACACATCGGCGCCGTCGAGGAGTTGGTGCAGGATCTCACGGCCCCGCGGATCCTTGAGGTCCAGTGTGAGGGACTCCTTGGACCGGTTGAGCCAGACGAAATAGCTGGAGTGGCCGTGCACCGTCGTGTCGTAGCGGCGGGCGAAGTCGCCGTCACCCGGCCGCTCCACCTTGATCACGCGGGCGCCGAGGTCGGCGAGCTGCCGGGTGGCGTAGGGGGCGGCCACGGCCTGTTCGAGACTGACCACCGTGATTCCGGACAGGGGGAGCTGCTGCACCGTCACGCGTCCTGTTCCTGGTCGACATGGGGTCCTGTCGACAGGCCCTCTGCGCTGCTTTGTACGGCTCGTCCCGAGCACCTGTCAACGGTGGCCCGGCCGCCGCCCTCGCCTGCGTCGTTGCGTAGGCTTCGTTCGCTGGAACCCGCCGGTGCGGTGGAGGACGTGCGGCGGCTCTAGGGACTGGCCGTCGCAGATGTGCGCGAAGTCCCGGTGCGGTGGTGAGCATGGCGGGCAGGACGGTGCGGTCGGAGCAGGCCAACGCGACCAGGGAGCTGATCCTGACGGCCGCGGAGCGGCTCTTCGCCGAGAACGGGGTGTACGCCGTCTCGAACCGCCAGGTCAGCGAGGCCGCGGGCCAGGGCAACAACACCGCCGTCGGCTACCACTTCGGCACCAAGGCCGACCTCGTCCGCGCGATCGCCCGCAAGCACTCCGTGCAGATCGAGCGGATCCGCGCACGGCACCTCGCGGAGATCGGCGACTCCACGGACGTACGGGACTGGGTGGACTGCCTGGTACGTCCGGTCCTGGAGCATCTGGCGGAGCTCGGCAGCCCTACCTGGTACGCGCGTTTCTGCGCCCAGGTGATGACGGACCCCGCACTACAGGAGATCATGGTCGAGGAGTCCCTCGCCGCCGCTTCACTGCGGCCGATCATCGAGGGCCTGAACCGCTGCCTGCCCGACCTGCCGGGCGAGGTGCACGCCGAACGCGGTGCCATGTCACGCCAGCTGATCGTCCACATGTCCGCCGAGCGGGAACGCGCGCTCGCCGAGAACACCCCCACGCCCCGCGCCAACTGGCACGACGCCGCCACCGGCCTGATCGACGCACTGCTCGGGCTGTGGCTGGCGCCCGTCACCCACAGGTCCTGACGGTGTAGGTCAGGTGGGTCACCCGGGATGATGCGTCCGCGCGGGTCTGGTCGAGGGTGAGGCGGTCCGGGTCCACGCGGTCGAACAGGCGGATGCCGGTGCCGAGCAGTACGGGCGCGAGGGTGATCGAGAACTCGTCGATCAGGCCGCTGTCCAGGTACTCCTGGATCGTCTCGGCGCCGCCTGCGATGCGGACGTCGCGGTCGCCGGCGGCCTTGCGGGCCTGGTCGAGGGCGCTGTTGATGCCGTCGTTGACGAAGTGGAAGGTCGTGCCGCCCGGCCGCTCCCACGGGTCACGCCTGGTGTGGGTCACGACGAACACCGGAGTGTGGAACGGCGCCTCCTGCGGCCATGCCGGCTAGCCGGCGTCGAACATCCGCTTGCCCATGACGCTCGCGCCGGTGCGCTCGTACGTCGCCCGAGCGATGTCGTTGTCGAGTCCTTCCTCGCCGCCCTCGCCGAGCTTGAGGTTCTCCCGGAAGAACCGCTGCGGGAACGCCCACGCCTGCAGCTGCGACCACTTCGTCATCCAGCGCCGGACCCTCGGGTCGTTTCGGCCTTCGGGCGAGAAGACGAGCTCGACGGGCACGGCCTCCGGCGCCATGAACCCGTCCAGCGACATCGTCACGCTGAAGAACACCTTCCCGGCCATCAGCCTTCCGCGCCCTTCGGCGCGGTCTGGCTCCGGGTGACTTCGGCGACGTAGGCCGCCAGGTTGCGCAGCGTCTGCTCGCCGCCCTCGATCGCGTGGTACTTCTCCACCGCCTCGTCGCGCAGTTCCTTGGTGGGGAACACCGTGCGCATCACGATGCGGGTCCCGTCGCCGGCCGGCTCGAAGGCCAGGACCGACTCGAAGGCGTTGGGGTCGTCGCGGGACTCGCCGTGCAGCAACGCGATGCGTTCCGGCGGGACGATCTCCCGCCAGGTGATCCACTCCTGGTAGTCGGTCCCGTCCGGCCCGTGCATCACGAAGTCCCAGGCCCCGCCCACGCGGAACTCGAAGGACCGCGTCGTGGTGGTGAACCCCTCCGGTCCCCACCACCGCGACAGGTGCCGGACCTGCGTGAACGCCTCGAACACCAGCTCCCGTGGGGCGCCGATGGCTCGCGAGATCACGACCTCGCGGGCCGCGATCGCGCCGTCAGGCTCTCCGTCGCTACTGGTCGTCGTCATCCGGTGGTTCCTCCTGCCTTGCCTGATTCAGGTCTCGCACGTACTCGTCCAGCCGGTCGAAGGTCTCGTTCCAGAACCGCTCGAAGCCGCCCACCCACTCGTGGACCGGCCGCAGACCCTGGGCGTCAAGGCCGTACAGCCGCTGCTTGCCCACCCCGCGGACCCGTACCAGCCCGACCTCGCGGAGCACCCGCAGGTGCTTGGACGCCTGCGGCTGGCTCATCCCCAGGTCGCGCGCCAGCTCGGTCACGGGCCGCTCGCCGCCCCGCAGCAGCACCAGGATCTCCCGCCGCTGCGGTTCGGCGATCGCGTTGAACGCGTCCGAGGTCGTCGCCGCTCGTGCCATGACGCCATCGTATGCCTATATAGGCATGTGTCAACGGCTGCGTGACCAACGACCGGCACGGCCCGACTGTTTTGCCGGGACCCGGTGAGTTTTCCCTGCTTAAGCATCGGGGCGGAATGGAGAGGGCGAAGTCGCGGTGTCGCGTTTCTTCAAGACCGCGATCAACAGCCGCTTCTAGAATTCGACCATGGATAAAGTCGAGCTTCTTGCGGGTGTCCTGTCCAAGACCGGCGACCTTGTCGAGGGCGTCGACGCCGACCAGCTCGGCCTCCCCACTCCGTGCGCCGACTACGACGTCGAAACCCTGGTCAACCACATCGTCGGGTGGCTCCAGCTGTTCGAGGCCGGCTGCCACGGCCGGGTCCACGAGGGCGACGCTGCGAACCACAGGTGCGGCGACGACCCCGCAGCCGAATTCCGCGCTGCCGCGGCAGGCCTCGTTGCCGGGTGGGAGAAATACGGCTTCGACCGCGAAGTCGCCGTCACCGGCAGCAACAAACTGCCGGCCGAAGCGGTGTTCAACATGACGCTCATGGAATACCTGACCCACGGCTGGGACTTGGCGGTCGCCACCGCGCAGCCGATCCCCTTCACCGACCAGGAAGCGGCGGAAACCCTGACCCGTGCCGAGGCCACCCTCCCGCCGGAGTACCGGGGCAAGGACATGGCCTTCGGCGAGATCGTTCCCGTCGGCGATGAGGCGTCAGCTGTGGATCGGCTCGTGGCATTCCTCGGACGCGAGCCGGTACCGTCCCCGTAGCCGTTCGGCTAACCGTCTTCCTCGTCATTGGGGGGCGGGACAACCAGGTCGCGATCGGACCTCTGGATCTTCGTCATGGCCGCATGGTCGTCGGCCTTCTTCCCCGCGGCCAGAACCTTGGTCCCGCCGACCACTGCCTCGCTTCCGAAGTACGCGATGATCACGGTCATCACAACCCAACGGAAGTCACCCATCAACTGGTGGGCATAGTCCTGCTCGGCAGTCTCATTACTGGCGGCACCTGGAACTCTGCCGGACGTTGCCGGGTGCTGGACAGGTTTCTTGTCCGCCCCGCTGTCGATCGCGGGAACTGTGAGCACGAACGCCAGCATCACGAGGAATGTCAGCAGGAAACTTGATGTGATGGCGATCCGCGCTCGTCGAGAGGCGATGTAGAAACCGCCGTAGGACATGATGGCGACGATGGCGAGCACTCCGCCTACGACTTGGGCCGGGGACAGACCGTTCTGCCAATTGAACAGATCGACCAGCCACAGCAGGATTTCCCCGAGAACAACTGCGCCTCCGCAGACGACAATCGTCCACCAAATCGGAGCGTTCCTGGCCTGATCGATCACATTCGCGAGAACTGGTTCCTTCTTGGACTTGGTCTTGTCGACTGCTTGCCCCTGACGGGCTTGTCCTTCTGGATCAGGAGAACTCTTGAGTGGGTCTTCACCGGCCCTGCCTGGAACGGGCGGGTCCTCCGTCATGGCGCTCAACCCCTTTCAGGGCAGCAGCCAGGCGGAACGAGTAGGTCCCCTGAGTAGCCGTTCGACACCGACCACCCTGGCCGCGTCCATGTCATCAGGCTACGCCCGGTGAAGGTCCCCGTCAGTTCGAGCGACTCAAGAGTGCGGTACAGCGGGACATCCGCAAGTGTCGCGGCAGCCGGGGCGGTCGGCCCGCTGGTTACGCCAACGCGGTCCACTGGCGCAGGAACCCGGCACCGACACCGCTGCCGCTTTCGGCCCGCGGGCTCATGACGTGTTCGGCGGGGCGGCGTTCAGAGCCACCGCTGTGCTGCCTCGACGCTGTCCCCGCCATGGGTGTTGAACGCGATGGCGGCCTGGGGCGCGTGGCGGCGGATCAGGTTCACGATGCGCTCGAAGAGGGGAAGCAGCTGTTCGGCCTTGCGGATCCCGCCGCCGATGACCACGACATCCCACGGGTGCCCGGTCAGCGAGGAGATGAGGATGGACTCGGCCGACTCGTCGAACACGACCAGCGTCATGGCCGCCTCGATGCCGTGCTCGCCGAACCGGGCGAGTTCCGCATCCAGAGCCGCGCGAAGAGCCTCTCCGTCGACGCCTGGTATCGCTTGCGGGTCGTAACCAACAACGAGAGCAGAAGACATACGGCCAGCGTAGCGGGCCCTACCCGAGCATGATCCGCACCCCTAGGGGGTGTTTTGAAAGTCCCGCACAGCACCCACGGCGCCCGGCACGCGCCCTCGCCGCACCGGCCGAAGCCCCAAGTACGTCCAGTACGAGGGCCTTCGTCCGGCACGCCGAGGGCACGCACCGAACACCGCGGGCACCGCACAGGACTTTCAAGACACCCCCTAGCCGTCCCGCGCCCACGGCCGCAGCTTCTCCGGATTGCGGACCGCCCAGATCCGGGTGACGAGACCGTCGGTGACATCGAACGCGGCAACGGTCATGACGACTCCGGCACGCTGGGCCACCAGGCCCGGCGCACCGTTGACCGAGCGCTCCAGGAGTTCGAGCCCCGGAGCCTTGTCGGCGATGGCGACCATGTACTGGGCGATGCGCGCGCCGCCTTCGATCGGGCGCAGCACGGCACCGACCATGCCGCCGCCGTCTGCGGTCATCACGGCGGCCGGGTCGAGGAGGTCGACGAGGGCCGCGATGTTCTTCGTCTCCCATGCCTCTTTGACATGCCGCACCGCTTCGGCCTGTCCGGCCGCCGTCACGGGAGCGCGCGCGACGCCCACCCGGCGCCGCGCGGAGGCCGCCAGCTGCTTGCAGGCCGCAGGGGTCCGGCCGAGGACGCCGGCGATGTCGGCGAAGGGGTAGCGGAAGACGTCGTGCAGGACGAACGCCACCCGCTCGGCGGGCGTCATCGACTCAAGGACGATGAGGAAGGCCATGGTCACCGATTCGTCCAGGACCATCTGGTCGGCGGGGTCGGTGCCCTGGCCGTGGTCCCACTCGGCACGGTCGGGCAGCGGCTCGGGCAGCCACGCGCCGACATAGCGTTCACGCCGGACCCGCGCCGAGCCGAGTACGTCCAGGCAGATACGGCCGGTGACCGTCGTCAGCCAGGCGCCGGGGGACACGATCTCCCGCTGCCGGCTTCGTGGCAACGCGTACCAGCGCGCGTAGGCCTCCTGCACGGCGTCCTCGGCCTCGGCCAGTGAACCGAGCAACCGGTAGGCGACATTGATCAGTTGGCGCCGCTCGCCGGCTATCTCACCGGCGAACTCATCGGTGTTCGTCCCAGCCATCCCCGTGCCCCCGACCGCCTCGTCGCCTTACCTTTCGCGGGCCCGCGTCGTCGGGCTGATGAGACCTTATCGATCTACTGCCTCCGGGCGGAACAGGGGACCGTGACATGGCCACCCAGGCGACGACACAGCGCAGCTTCTCGTTTCTGCAGATCGCGATCATCCTGCAGACTTTGACGATCTTCCTGCAGGCGGTCTCCGCCGGGTTGTTGCTGACCGCGTCCTACGGAGAGACGCTGCACAGCGTCGGAGCCCGCGTGATGTACGGGGCCTCGATGCTGTACGTGCTTGCCGCGGTGCTGGCGTGGAAGCCGGGCGGCGGCTCCCCCCGGCCCATCTGGCACGCGTCCGGCTTCCTTGCCCTCGCCTCGGTGCAGGTCGTGCTCGGCATCGCCCACGTACCGTCGGTCCATCTCCCCCTGGGCGTCCTGATGTTCGGGCTGAGCGTGCTGGCGCTGGCACGGCGCTGAGGATGTCAGGCGTTTGGACGGCGCATCGGAGCGGAGACGGCGTGAGGCGCCGTCCACCGGTCATTTCTCCGGCCGTGCTCCGGAGGGCAGGGGTGCGTTGGCGCGCAGATGCTCTCTGAGCCACTGTTCGGTGTTGCTCACGTGCAGCAGGGCGGCG
This sequence comes from Streptomyces sp. SAS_270, assembly GCF_052543295.1. Taxonomy (NCBI): domain Bacteria; kingdom Bacillati; phylum Actinomycetota; class Actinomycetes; order Kitasatosporales; family Streptomycetaceae; genus Streptomyces; species Streptomyces sp. SAS_270. The sequence goes on along the minus strand of NZ_JBMNDS010000060.1, from coordinate 23,185 downwards.
GCCTGGCTGAGGGCGGCGTCGCGGGTGGCCAGAGCCTTGAAGATCGCCTCGTGTTCGGCGAGGGTCCGGCCCGAGGCCTGGTCGTCCACGAGACCTCTCCAGATGCGGGCGCGCAGTGTGCGGCCGGAGATGCCCTCCAGAAGGGTCAGGAGTGTCTCGTTGCCGGTGGCGGAGACGACGGCGCGGTGGAAGGCCACGTCATGGGCGTTGAGCTGCTCGACATCGTCACGGGCCTCGCGCATGGCGTCCAAGTGCTTCTTCACTTCGGCCAGTTGCTCGTCCGAGATGCGCGTGGCGGCGAGTGCGGTGGCGAGCGGTTCGAGGAGACGCCGCACCTCCATGAGGTCCTGCAGGGCGCCCGAGTCGCCCTGCAGCAGCTCCACCGCTCCGCCGAGCCCCTCCAGAAGCAGGCTGGGCTGCAGGCTGGTGACGTACGTGCCGTCACCCCGCCGGACTTCGAGGATCCGTGCGACGGCCAATGCCTTCACCGCTTCGCGGGCGAGGTTGCGGGACAGACCCAGCTGGGCGGCCAGGTCCGGCTCCGGCGGGAGCTTCGACCCCGGGGGCAGCGCCCCGGTGCTGATCAGCTCACGGATCTGCTCGATGGCCTTGTCCGTCAAAGACACCGCGAACCTCTCTCCTGCGTGTTCGCGGCGGGCACGCCCGCCCTGATGAGCCCCTGGGCACGAAGATCGTCCCAGACGTCTTCGGGGATGTGCTGATGGTGGAGTTCCACGTTTCGTCCGACCTGCTCCGGGTTCCGCATACCGAGGGTGACATTGATGATAGTGCGATGCGTGTGGGGGAAGGCGATGGCGGCGGCGGGCAGGGTCGTACCGTGAGCCTCGCAGATCTCGGCGATCGCCAGGGCGCGGGCGACCAGGTCCGGTGGGGCGTCCTCGTAGTCGTACTTCATGCCCTCGGCGGGCCGGTCCAGGGAGAGCAGGCCCGAGTTGAACACACCGACCGCCACCACATTCTTGCCCGTCTCCTGAGCTGCCGGCAGCACGTCGTCCAACGCCGACTGGTCGAGCAGGGTGTAGCGCCCGGCGAGCATCACGATGTCGGCGGCGGTCTCGCGCAGGAAGCGGGCGAGCATGGCCGTCTGGTTCATGCCGGCCCCGATCGCGCCGATCACCCCCTGATCGCGCAGGTCCGCCAAGGCGGGCATGGCCTCCTCGGCGGCCTGCCTCCAGTGGTCGTCGGGGTCGTGCAGGTAGACGACGTCCAGACGGTCCAGCCCCATGCGCTCCAAGGTCCCCTCGATGGAGCGGAGCACCCCGTCACGGCTGAAGTCCCACTGCCTGCGCAAATCGTCCCGCACCACGAACCCCTCGTCATCGACGCCGCGAGGCCGCTCGTTGGGGACGAGCAGGCGGCCGACCTTCGAGGAGACGACGTACGCCTCACGCGGCCGGCCCCGCAACGCCGCGCCCAGCCGCTGTTCGGAGAGACCGAGTCCGTAGTGCGGTGCCGTGTCGAAAGAGCGGATGCCGGCTTCCCAGGCGGTCTCGACCGCGGCCTCGGCGTCGCGAGCGGAGGTGACTCGGTAGAGGTTGCCGATGCCGGAGGCCCCGAAGCCGAGTTCGGTGAGCTCGACAGAGGTGTTCGTGATCTTCCGGCGTCCGATGGACTGTCTCAAGGGTGCTCCTCGGGAGTGCGGGTGGTGCGGGCCGCTGTGCGACCGGTCAGCGGCTGACGGCGGCCGAGCCGCCGTCGACGAGTGCCTCGACCTCGGTGAGGGAGGCCATGGAGACGTCCCCCGGGGTGGTCATGACGAGGGCTCCGTGGGCCGTGCCGTAGGCGAGGGCACGCTCCAGGGAGGCGCCCGTGAGCAGTCCGTGGATCAGGCCGGCGGCGAAGGCGTCGCCGGAGCCGATGCGGTCCAGTACGTGCAGAGCGGACATCATCGGGCCGGGGACGAACCCCGCCTGCGCGGACCAGGCCGCCGACGCCCAGTCGTTCACACCCGCGGAGGGGACCTCCCGCAGCGTCGTCGCGAGAACCTGGGCCGCGGGGACCGTGGCGGCCACCTCCGCCAGGGCGTCCGGTACCCCCTCGGGAGGGACACGTACATCGCCCGGGTACCGCCCGGTCAGACCCAGTGCGCCCACCACGACGTCCGCATGGCGGGCGAGCCGCAGGTCGACCTCGCGTGCCCGTTCGGCACCGCCCCGGCCGTCCCACAGGCTCGGGCGGTAGTTGGGGTCGTAGGAAACCGTGACGCCGTGCCGGCGTGCGGCCGCCATGGCCTCGTCCGCCACGTCCACCGTGGTCTGCGACAGCCCCGCGAAGACACCGCCCGTGTGGAACCAGCGTGGGCCCGAGGCGAAGACCGCGTCCCAGTCCACGTCCCCCTTCCGCAGCTGGGAGACGGCCGTGTTCGCGCGGTCGCTGACGCCCAGCGCACCGCGCACTCCGAAGCCGCGCTCGACGAAGTTGAGCCCGTTGCGAGCGGTACGGCCGATGCCGTCACCCGGCACCCAGCGGATCAGCGAAGTGTCGACGCCACCCTGCAGGATCAGGTCCTCCACGAGCCGGCCCACCGGATTGTCGACCAGGGCCGTCACGACGGCCGTGCGCAGGCCGAAACAGCGCCGCAGACCTCGTACGACGTTGTATTCGCCGCCGCCCTCCCAGACCTGGAAGGTCCGGGCGGTGCGGATCCGGCCCTCGCCCGGGTCGAAGCGGAGCATCACCTCGCCCAGCGCGATGACGTCGGCGCCTTGGACGGTCACCGCTCGCTCCTGTCCACGGCGGCGGCCGTCATCCGGCGGATCTCGTCGTAGTCGCCGCGCTCCAGGTGCGCGGGCGTCGCCATCCAGCTGCCGCCGACGGCGAGGACGGCGGGTTCGGCGAGATAGTCGGCAAGGCGGTCCTCGCCGATGCCGCCGGTCGGCACGAAGCGTATCTGCGGGAAGGGAGCCCCGAGCGACCGAAGCATCCGCAGGCCGCCGAGCGGCTCGGCGGGGAACAGCTTGACGGTGTCGAGGCCTGCCTTCAGGGCGAGCATCAGCTCGGTGGCGGTGGCGATGCCCGGCACCACGGGCACCCCCAGCTCCCGGCCCTTCGCGACGACCTCCTCGTCGAAGCCCGGCGAGACCAGAAAGCGGGCCCCCGCCGCCACGGCCCGTTCCGCCTGCTCGGGGGTGAGGACCGTGCCGGCGCCGACGGTCAGCCCGCCGTGCGCGGCCATCGCCTTGAGCGCGTGCTCCGCGTCAGGGGTGCGGAAGGTGACCTCGGCGCACCGGGCGCCGCCCGCCGCGAGTGCGTCGGCGAGCGGGCCGGCGGCCGCGGCGGACGGGACGGTCAGCACCGGCATGAGCCGGGCCCCCAGGAGCACGGTGGCCAGATCGGCGGTCATCGGCCGAGCCATCCGCCGTCGACGGGCAGGGTCACGCCGTGGATGTAGGCGGCGGCGTCCGAGGCGAGGAACACGGTGGCGCCGGCCAGATCGTCCGCCTGGCCCCACCGTCCGGCGGGGATGCGGTCCAGGATGGCCTTGCTGCGGGCCGGGTCGTCCTGCAGGGCCTGGGTGTTGTCGGTGGCGATGTAGCCGGGTGCGAGGGCGTTGACGTTGACGCCGTGCGACGCCCACTCGTTGGCCAGCGCCTTGGTCAGTCCGGCGATACCGTGCTTGGCGGCGGTGTAGCCGGGGACGGTGATGCCGCCCTGGAAGCTGAGCAGCGACGCCGTGAAGATGACCTTCCCCTGGCCGCGGGCCACCATCGACGCCCCGACCGCCCGGGTCAGCGCGAACTGCGCACTCAGGTTGACCTGGAGCACCAACTCCCAGTCCTCATCCGAGTGTTGGGCTGCGGGCGCGCGTCGGATGGTGCCCGCGTTGTTGACCAGGATGTCCACCGGGCGCTCACGTCCGGCCAGGTCCGCGCCGAGGGCTCGTACGGCATCGGGATCGGCGAAGTCGGTGCGGATCGCCTCGAACGTACGGCCCGCGGCGACCACGTCCTTCTCCACCGCGCTGCCGGACTCCTCCAGCGAGGCACTCACCCCGATGACGTCCGCTCCGGCCTCGGCGAGTGCGCGGGCCATGGCCCGCCCGATGCCGCGCCGGGCGCCGGTGACGACTGCGAGCTTGCCCGTGAGGTCGAAGGCGGTCATACGGCGACTCCCTGAGCGTTGTCGTTGGTGGTGCAGTCGACGAGGATCTTCATCACGTTGCCGCCGCCCTCCAGGGCCTCGAACGCGGCGGGCGCCTGCGTGAGCGGCACGACCTTGCTGATCAGCCGCTCCGCCGCAATCGTCCCGTCCGCGACCAGCGCCACTGCCGTCTCGAAGTCGGAGCGGTCATACAACCGGGCCCCGATGAGGGTCAGTTCGCGCCAGAAGAAGCGGTGCAGGTTGATCTCGCGGGGCCTTGGGTGGATGGCGACGAGGCAGAGACGGCCGCGCACGCCGAGCACCTCCACCGCCGTGTCCACGCCGCCTGCCGCACCGGACACCTCGAAGGCGACGTCCGCGCCCGCGCCGGAGGTCCACTGCCCGACGGCCTCCGGCACGTCCACGTCGGCCGGGTCCCAGCTGGTCAGCCCCAACTCCTCGGCCAGCAGCCGACGGTGGGCGCTCAGTTCCACCACCCGGACTTCGGCGCCCGCGGCCCGCGCGACCAGCGCGATGAGGATGCCGACCGGGCCGCCGCCGACCACCACGACCTTCTCACCCTCGGCGACCTCGGCCCGGCCCACGTCGTGCACGGCAACCGCCGTCGGTTCGACGAGCGCGGCCCGGTCCAGGGGAAGGGAGTCCGGCAGCCGGATCAGCGTCGAGGCAGGGACAGTCCACCGCTGCTGCATCGCACCCGGCGAGTCGATACCGATGAAGTCCAGGTTCTGACAGATGTGCTGATGGCCCTTCAGGCACGCCGGGCAGGTACCGTCCCAGCGCAGCGGCATCACCGTGACTGCGTCACCGGGCTGCCATCCCTCGACGCCCGGGCCGACGCGCACGACACGGCCGGACATCTCGTGTCCCAGGACGGCGGGTGTGTGGACACGGGCGTCCATGTCACCGTGGAAGATGTGCAGGTCGGTGCCGCAGATGCCGACGTAGGCGGGGGCGAGCTGCACCTCGCCGGGACCGGGCGGCGCACTGAGCGCGGGGGCCGTGTCCAGGGTGCGGGCGGCGGTGTAGCGAACAGCGAGTGTCATCGTGGGGTCAGGGTCCCTTCGGCGCGGACGCCTATGGTCAGCAGCAGGTTGGCGTAGGTACGGATGTCGGCGGTGACGACGGTCAGCGCCAGGTCGGGGGAGCGGGCCGCGTCGTAGAACTCGAAGCGGCCGAGCGTTTCGACCTGAACGGGCGCCAGCATGGAGCGGTACTCGGCGATGGCGGGCGGCTCCGGTTCACCCTCGGGCGGCACCATCACGTGTGCCGACTCGACAGGCAGGGCCCGCAGCAGGACGTCGAGCACGGTGGTGACGTCCAGCAGGCCGGGGGCGAGGTTGAGGTGGACGGTCCTCGCTCGCTCAGCGGTGGCGGTGCTCGCCGGGTAGTGGCCGTCGGCGAGCAGGACGCGGGCGCCGTGGCCCGCTCCGGCCAGGGCTTCGAGCATGCCGGGGTGCAGCAGTTCGGTCAGGAGCACGGCGTGCCCTCCTCCGTGTCGGGTGACAGGCGGTAGAAGTCGGTCGCGGTGCCGACGAGAACCGCCTCGGTCTCGTCGGCCGAGCAGTCGGCGAGGAGTTCCTCGACGGCGGCTGCCCAGCGGTTCCAGCCGCCCGCGAGGACGCAGACGGGCCAGTCCGAGCCGAACATCAGGCGGTCGGGGCCGAAGGCGGAGAGCAGGATGTTCCACACCGGCCGGAGATCGTCGACCGTCCACTTCTCGTGATCGGCCTCCGTCACCAGACCGGACACCTTGCACCGCACCTGGGAGTGCGCGGCCAGCCTCCGGAGGTCCCGTTCCCAGTCGTCCAGCGCGTGCTGGGCAATGGGCGGCTTGCCCGCGTGGTCCAGGACCAGGGGCAGGTCCGGGAGACGCTCGGCGAGGCGGACCGCCTGCGGCAGCTGGTGACTGCGGACGAGCACGTCGTAGCCGAGTCCGCGCTCCGCCGTCGCCCGCAACCCCTGTTCCACGGCCGGTCGTTGGAGCCACTGCGGATCGGATTCGCCCTGCACGAGGTGCCGCACGGCACGCAGATGGCGGCCGCCGGGCCCCGCCAGCAATTCGTCGAGTACGTCACCGACCGCAGGGGAGGTCGGATCCGCCCAGCCGACGACCGCCCCGATGAGCGGGTCCTCGTCGGCCAGGGCCAGCAGTTCACGGGTCTCGGACACGGACGTCACGCACTGGACGACCACCGTGCTGCCCAGACGGCGTCCGGCGATGCTCCGGGTCGCCGACGTGCGCAGGTCCTCGGGAGCGAAGGCACGGCGGATGGGTTCAAGGCCGGGTTCGTTCAGCCAGGGCTGCGAACGGTGGTCGAGGTCCCACACATGGTGGTGGGCGTCGACCAGGTGCGGTGTGTCAGACACGGGCGGACCAGACGGGGCCGTCGGGGTATGTGTACTCCTTCAGCGACTCCGGGTGCATCTGCGCCCCGAGTCCGGGCAGGGCGGGCGCCACGTAGTGGCCGTCGGTGATGTGTACCGGGTCGACGAAGTGCTCGTGGAGGTGGTCGACGTACTCGATGACGCGGTCCTCGACCGTGCCGGAGACGGCGACGTAGTCGAACATCGACAGGTGCTGCACCATCTCGCACAGACCGACGCCGCCGGCGTGCGGGCAGACCGGCGTCCCGAACTTCGCGGCGAGGAGCAGGATCGCGATGTTCTCGTTCACCCCGCCGACCCGTGCCGAGTCGATCTGCACGATGTCCACCGCGCCGGCCTGGAGAAGCTGCTTGAAGACGACCCGGTTGGCGATGTGCTCGCCGGTGGCGACCTTGATCGGGCCGACGGCCTTGCGGATGGCGGCGTGGCCGAGGATGTCGTCCGGGGAGGTGGGCTCCTCGATCCAGTACGGGTCGTAGGGGGCCAGGGCGCTCATCCACTCGATCGCGGGACCGACGTCCCATCTCTGGTTGGCGTCGACGGCGATGCGGATGCCGTCGCCGACCGCCTCGCGAGCGGTGCGCATGCGCCGTACGTCGTCCTCCAGCGACGCGCCGACCTTCAGCTTGATCTGGGTGAAGCCGTCCGCGACGGCCTCCCGCGCCAGGCGGGCGAGCTTCTCGTCGGAGTAGCCGAGCCAGCCGGGGGTGGTGGTGTAGGCGGGGTAACCGCGCTCCAGCAGACGGGCGATGCGCTCCTGGCGGCCGGGCTCGGCGCGGCGCAGGATCTCCAGCGCCTCCTCGGGGGTGAGGGCGTCGCTGAGCCAGCGGAAGTCGACCTGTGCGACCAGATCCTCCGGTGGCATCTCGCCGAGGAAGCGCCATACGGGCTTGCCGACCCGCTTGGCGGCCAGGTCCCAGGCGGCGTTGACGACCGCGCCGGTGGCCATGTGGATGGCGCCCTTCTCCGGGCCGAGCCAGCGGAGTTGGGGGTCATGGACGAGGGAGCGCGAGAACGCTCCGAGGTCTGCGCAGACCTCCTCGACGGACAGGCCGACCACGTGCGGAGCGAGGGCCGCGACGGCAGCCGCCTGGACGTCGTTGCCGCGGCCGGTGGTGAAGGCCAGCGCGTGGCCTTCGAGTCCGTCCGTGGCGTCGGTGCGCAGGATGACGTAGGCGGCCGAGTAGTCGGGTTCGGGGTTCATCGCGTCCGACCCGTCCAGGTGCTCGGACGTCGGGAAGCGTACGTCGAGGACGTCCAGGGCGGTGATGCGGGCGGATGCGGACACGGCTGAGGGCATGACGGCAACTCCTGTGAGAGCAGGCGGGCGGACGGCCACCTGTGACGGGGTGGGGAACGGCGCGGGGAGTCCGGCGGCAGGGGCCGCGCGGGTCACTCCTGGACCTTGCCGCCCGTGATGCGGGAGATGATCAGCGCGACCAGGATGATGAGGCCGTTCAGGGCGCCGATCCACTGGGCGGGAACGCCACCCAGGGTGAGCACGTTCTGGATCATGAAGAGGAGCAGGATGCCGCTGAACGCCCCGAACATGGTGCCCTTGCCGCCGTTGAGGCTGATCCCGCCGATGACGGCGGCGGCCATGACGGTGAAGATGTAGCCGTTGCCCTGCGCGGAGGCGACCGAGGCGAGGCGTCCGGACAGCAGCAGTCCGGCGAGGGCGGCGAGCACGCTGCCGGTGACGATGACGATCCACAGCACCCGGTCGGTACGGATGCCGGCGGCCTTGGCGGCGTCGACGTTGCCGCCGATGGCGTACAGCGATCGGCCGAAGCCGGTCCAGCCGAGGACGACGATGGCGACGGCGAACAGGACCAGGCAGATCCAGATGGAGGCCGGCATCCCGAACCACTCGGCGGTGCCGAGATAGAGCATCGATTCCGGCAGTTGGAAGAAGGTCTGGCCGCCGGAGATACCGGTGAGGACGCCGCGCAGCACGATCAGCATGCCGAGGGTGACGATGAAGCCGTTGAGGCCGAAGCGGATGATCAGCAGCGCGTTGACCACACCGACCAGGGCGCCCACGGCGAGGGTGAGGGGGATGGACCAGGCACCTGGCAGGAGTCCCAGGCCGTGTCCGGCGCCCGCCGGCACAACCATCCAGGCCGCGACACCCGGAGCGAGGCCCATGGTGGACTCCAGCGACAGGTCCATCTTCTTGACGATCAGGATCATCGTCTGTGCGAGGACCAGCAGCGCGATCTCGGACATGGTCTGCAGGACATTGATGAGGTTGTCCGTCTGCAGGAAGACCGGGCTCACGATCTGGCCGACGACCGCGATGACCACGATCGCGGGGACGAGCGCGAGGTCCCGCAGCCTGGCCACGGGTATCCGGCCGCCGAACAGGCCGGTCCGCTTGGCGCGCGGCTGAGCGGCCTCGAGGGCGGACGTGTCCGCGAGGACGGTTTCAGGCATGGAAATCCACTCCTTCCATCGCGGCCACCAGGTCGTGGTCGTGCCAGCCGCGGGCGATCTCTGAGGTCACTCGGCCCTGGAACATCACCAGGACCCGGTCACACATGCGCAGGTCGTCGAGTTCGTCGGAGGCGATGAGCACCCCGGTGCCGGTCTCCGCGGTCTCCTCGACCTTGCCCAGGAGGAACTCCTTGGAGCGCACGTCCACGCCGGCGGTCGGGTTGATCAGGACCAGCAGCCGGGGGTCGTCGGCGAGGGCCCGGGCCATGACGACCTTCTGCTGGTTGCCGCCGGACAGCGAGGAGACGGGCAGCTCGGGGCCGGGCGTCTTGATCGCCAGGTTCTCGATCATGCCCTCGACGAGCCGGTCGCGACGGCTGCGGTTCAGGAACCCGTTGCTGCCGATCCGGCCGGGCACGGACAGGGTGGCGTTGTCCGCGATCGACATGTCGGGCACGAACCCCTGGTGGTGCCGGTCCTGCGGGACGAACCCGGCGCCCGCGGACAGCGCGGCCGGCACACTGCCCTGCCGTGGCCGCCTCCCGGCGATCTCCACCTCCCCGGATTCGGCGCCGCGCAGTCCTACGACGGTCTCGGCGACCTCCGTACGACCGCTGCCGGCGGCCCCGGCGAGGCCGACGATCTCGCCGGCGCCCACCTGGAACGTGACGTCGTCGTAGGTCCCGCTGCTGAGTCCTCGGACGCTCAGCGCGGCCGGGACGGCGGCGTCCAGGGTGCTCGCACGTTCCTCGCGCCGGCCCGCGGCGGCCTCTCCGGTCATGGCGGCGACCAGGTCGGCGCGGGGAAGGTCCGCGACCGGCGCGGTCAGGATGTGCCGGGCATCCCGGAACACCGTCACCATGTCGCAGATCTCGTAGATCTCCTGGAGGTGGTGACTGATGAACAGGAAGGTCACGCCCTGGCGTTGCAGGTCGCGGATCCGGTCGAAGAGCCGGTTGATCGCGGCGCCGTCGAGCTGGGCGGTCGGTTCGTCGAGGATGATGAACCGCGCGCCGAAGGACAGTGACCGGGCGATCTCGACGAACTGCCGCTGTTCGACGTTGAGATCACCGGCCGGGGTCTGCGGATCCACGTCCACGGACCAGGTCGACAGCAGCTCCTGGGCCCGGCGGCGCACCCCCTGCCAGCTGATCAGCCGACTGCGCGCGTGGTCGTGCCGGTTGAGGAAGAGGTTCTCGGCGACGGTCAGCGTCGGGATGATCGTCGACTTCTGGTACACGCAGGCGACGCGCTGACGCCAGGCGTCGCGGTCGCTGAGCCGCGGTGCCGGGGCACCGCCGAAGGTGACCGTTCCCTCGTCCGGCGCCTGGAGACCGGTGAGGACGGACACCAGGGTCGACTTGCCGGCTCCGTTGCGGCCGACGAGCGCGTGGGTCTCGCCGGGCCTGATGGTGATCCGGGCGCCGTCGAGGGCGACCGTTGGACCGAATCGTTTGACTATGCCCGTCGCCTCGACGACAGGCGGGTCCGCCAGGACCCGCCCACCGTCCACCGGGGCGGGCACGGGGGTGACTGCTCGCTCCCCGTTGCTCATCTCAACCGCCTTGTGTTCGTGAGCCGTTGCATGGTTGGCAGCGGTCAGCCGAGGTTGTTGCCCCACAGGGACGTGTCGCCGCTCTTGAGGCTGGGAACGCCGCCGTAGGTGCCGCCGTCTGCGGTGACGAGCGGGGCGGAGAGCTGGTCCTCCAGCAGACCGGCGCGGACCTGGACGATGGTGCTGTCATGGTCGGTCTTGCCGGGCTTGAACTTCTTCCCGTCGATCGCGGCCTTGAGGTAGTACAGGGCGTACTTGGCGTAGAGGTCGGCGGGCTGCGAGACGGTGGCGTCGATCTTGCCCGCGGTGATGGACTTGAGCTCCTGGGGGATGCCGTCGTTGGAGACGACGAAGACGTGCTTCTTGTCCTTCGGGCCGACCAACAGGCCCTTTTGCTTGAGGACTTGGAGCGTGCCGGACAGGGCGAAGCTGGACTGCATGTAGATGCCCTTGATGTCCGGGTGGGCGGTGAGGTCGGTCTGGAGCTTCTGTGCGGCGACGGCGCCGTCCCAGTTGGTGGCCTCACCGAACACCTTGATGTCCGGGTACTTCTTCTTCATGCAGTCGTTGAACGCTTCGGTGCGGTCGCGGCCGTTGATGGAGTCCAGGCCGCCCTCCAGCATGACGACCTTGCCCTTGCCGTCGAGCTTGGTGCCCAGGTACTGGCAGGCCTTCTCGCCGTAGGCGCGGTTGTCGGCGCGCACCACCATGAAGACCTTCCCGCTGTCCGGGCGGGTGTCCACGGTGACGACCGGGATCTTCTTCGCCTCCAGCTGCGCGAGGGTCGGCGCGATGGCGGCGGTGTCCTGCGGGGCCATGGCGATGCCCTTGACGCCCTGGCTGATGAACGTCTGGGCGTTGGCGGTGAGCTTCGCGACGTCGTTCTGTGAGTTGGTGGTCTTGAGCGAGAGGCCCAGCTGCCCCGCGTACCTGGGCGTGTACTTGATGTAGGAATTCCAGAAGTCGGTGTCGGAGCGGGGGTAGTCCACGCCGACCAGTGACTTGCCGTCGGACGAGGCCGCGGTGCCGGAGCCGCCGCATGCGCTCAGCAGAGCCATTGCGGTCAGGGCGGAGGCGGCGGAGCAGAGGGCGGTTCTGAGTCTCATCGGTACTTCCTCGCGCTGGTCCCGAAGCGGGAGATGTTTCGCCGGAGCGACAGCCGTATGCAGCTGTCGCGGAGAGATGGGATGTATTTTTAGATGAGCCGGGGAGCCTTGTCTACCCTCTCGTGCGAGCCAGGTAATCGTTGCAGCTCAGGTGACCTTGCCGTCGAGGGTGGGCGGCTCTAGGTGTGAATCCATCCCATCAATCACGCGGGGTGTTGACCTTGATCCGGCCATCTGTCTTACGGCAGACATGCCATGTTTGATGGTCGGGAAATGGCTTGAAACTGCGCAAATAGGGCAAAACGCCTGGTCAAGTCCTGTCTTACATCCCTGCACGCCCGTTGACATCCACGGGGCACATGGTCGACCTTCATGCGTAACATCCGGCGCCCCAGTACCTCAGAGCGCGCCGGTCCTGACTTTCCCCTGCCTTCCCCCCGCCCCCTTCCGCATCAGGGATGTCCTATGTCGAGTTCGATCAACCGACGCCACTTCCTGGCCGGTGCCACCTGCGTGGCCGCGGTCGCCGTCGCCGGAGGCGTGTTCGGCACTGCCGTCGCGCAGGCGGCGACCGGCACGTACACGCCCGACTGGAACTCGGTCGACCGGCACACGCCGGCCCCGGAGTGGTTCCAGGACGCGAAGTTCGGGATCTACTTCCACTGGGGCGCCTTCAGCGTCCCCGCCTTCGACAACGAGTGGTACCCGCGCAACATGTACGACGCCGGCAGCAACGCCAACCGGCACCACATCGCGACCTACGGCCAGCCCTCTGCATGGCCGTACCACAACTTCATCAACGGAGCGAAGGACCTGGCGGGCAACACCGTGAAGTTCGCGCCGAAGCTGAAGTCGGCCGGCGGGAAGTTCGACCCCGACGAGTGGGCGCAACTGTTCGTCGACGCCGGCGCGAGGTTCGCCGGCCCGGTCGCCGAACACCATGACGGATTCTCGATGTGGGACAGCCGGGTCAACGAGTGGAACTCGGTGGACAAGGGCCCGGGCCTGAACCTGCTGCAGCTCTTCACCACAGCCATCCGCGCCAAGAACCTCAAGCTGCTGGTGGCCATGCACCACGCGTACCACTTCAACGGCTTCTACGAACACGTCCCCGTCCAGACGGACAGCAGCCTCAAGAAGCTCTACGGGCAGCTGGGCTCGGCCGCGGAGAACCAGCTCTGGTTCGACAAGCTGAAGGAGGTCATCGACCGCTCCCAACCCGACATCCTCTGGCAGGACTTCAAGCTCGACGCCGTCGACGAGACCCAACGTCTGAACTTCCTGGCGTACTACTACAACCAGGCGGACAGCTGGGGCCGTGAGGTCGTCGCCACGTACAAGGACGGCATGCACGGCAAGGGTGAGGTCTTCGACTACGAGCGCGGAGGTCCCGCCGAGCTGACCGCCCCCTACTGGCTGACCGACGACAGCATCTCGAGCAGCAGTTGGTGCTACACCCAGGGCATCGGCTACTACACCACCCAGCAGATGCTGCACTCGTTCATCGACCGGGTCAGCAAGAACGGCAACATGCTGCTGAACATCGCACCGATGGCCGACGGCACCATCCCCCAGCAGCAGAAGGACATCCTGCTCGGCATCGGCGACCATCTGAAGCGCTTCGGCGAGTCGGTGTACTCGACCCGCGCCTGGACGGCCTACGGCGAAGGACCGACCAAGATGGGCGGCGGTTCGTTCACCACTCCCCATGCCGGTACCGCGCAGGACATCCGCTTCACCCGCAACAAGGCCGGCAACGTTCTGTACGCCACCGTCCTGGGCTGGCCCGGCAGCTCGCTGACGATCAAAACCCTCAACTCGGACCGGATCAGCCTCTCGTCGCTGACCTCCGTGAAGCTGCTCGACTCGACCGCGGGCACGTACATCGACCTGCCCGCGCCCACACAGAACTCCTCCGGCCTCGCGGTCACGCTGCCCTCCTCGGCGCCGTACAGCGCCAACGCCTACGTCCTGAAGCTCGCCTTCTCCGGCGACATCCCCGGCCTGCGGCCCCTCATCGGCGCCGCGGGATACAGGGACGTCAACTACTCCGGCACCAGCGCCGCGCTCGCCGTCGGCAACTACACGGCGGACGAACTGACCTCGGCCGGCCTGGGCGCCCTCACCCTCTCCTCCCTCCAACTGGCCCCCGGCTACCAGGTCATCGGCTACGCGGGCGACAACTTCAGCGGCACTTCCTGGACCTTCACCGCCGACAACCCCGACCTCCGGGTCACCGGCAACAACGACAAGGTCACGTCGCTGAAGGTCCAGTTCAAACCGGCGGCCTACTTCCGCATCACCAACGTCACCGACGGCCTGGCCCTGGACAGCGGTGGCAACGTCGCCTCCGGTTCCAATCTCAAGCAGTACACCTGGGACGGCAGCCCCAACCTGCAGTGGCAGGCGGTGGAAGTCGGAGGCGGCTACTACAAGCTGGTCAACCGCGCCAACGGCATGGTCGCCGACGGCTGGGGCGCCACGTCCGACGGGTCCGCGGCCAGGCAGGCCGCTTGGAACGGGGGCGCCAACCAGCAGTGGACGATCACCCACCGGGGCGGCGGCACCTGCTCGATCGCCAACCGCAATACAGGCCTGGTGCTCGACGGCGCCGGCAACGTGGCCTCGGGATCCGTCACCAAGCAGTGGACGTACGGCAGTAGCACCAATCTGCTGTGGACCTTCACGACCCTCTGACCGGCACGGAAGGGAAAGCGCGATGGGCCCCGCACGAGGGCGGGGCCCACCTTGTCAGCGTGCGGCACTGCCGCCCAACGCGGAGAGCGCCGACTGGTAGGCCGGTTTCTTGTTGCCGCCCCGGTCGAACAGCAGCGGGTTCTCCCCGCTGCGCCAGGAGTCGCTGTCGCGGATGCCCCACACGGTGATGCCGGTGCAGCGCGGCACGTTCATGCAGGCCCTCACCGTGTTCGCGTACGCGCCCGTCGGCGCCTGTGCGATGTCGAGCTCGGTGATCTGGACGTCCACGCCGAGGGCGGCGAAGTTCGACAGCGTCGTCCGGAAGCTCGACGGCGGACCGCCGGCGCCGAAGTGGGACTGGAAGCCGACGCAGTCGATGGGCACGCCGCGGGCCTTGAAGTCGCGCACCATACGGTAGACACCCTGGGTCTTGGCGTCGCTCCAGTTCTCGATGCTGTAGTCGTTGTAGCAGAGCTTGGCCGCCGGGTCGGCTGATCGTGCGGTGCGGAAGGCCTGTTCGATGAAGCCGTCGCCCAGCAGGTTCTGGAAGACCGAGGAGCGGTGCCCGCCGCTGCCGCCGTCGGCGAAGGCCTCGTTGACCACGTCCCAGGCGTAGATCTTGCCCTTGTAGTGGTTCATCAACGTGGTGATGTGGTTGTTCATCACGCTGCGCAGGGTGTTCGCGTCCCCGATGGAGCTCACCCAGCCGGGCAGCTGCGAGTGCCACACCAGGGTGTGTCCGCGCACGCGCTGACCGCGGGCCGACGCGCGGTTGGCGATCTGGTCGCCGGGGCCGAAGTTGAACGATCCGCGGGATCGCTCGGTCGTGTCCCACTTCATCTCGTTCTCGGGCGTGACCGAGTTGAACTCGCGGTCCAGGATCGCGCTGTACGTGCCGTCGCCGAGCCTTCCGGCGGCCACCGCGGTCCCGAAGTACCGTCCGGACTGGGCCGCTTGGGCGCCCAGTGTGGATGCCCGGACGGCGTCGGGCACTTCGGGCGCGGCGTTCGCTGCGCCCGGCGTCACCAGGGCGACCACGGCCAGCAGGGACAACACCGAGGCTCGGCGACGACCGAGCCGGTTCAGTGGGTTCATGGTTCTCCTCGTACGGGTTGGTGGGGGGTTGGGTGGTGCTCGGTTCAGGGCGTGGACAGTTCGAACCGCGGGATGCGGACCGCGCCGCCGAGTGCCTGGGTGGCGTGGCTGAAGAGTGCGAATCGGTAGCCCATGAAGAACCGCCAGTCGTTGCCCATGGAGAAGGCGGGGCCGAGGCGGGTGAAGTTGGTTCCGTCGGTGCTGTAGGAGAAGGTTCCGGGACGTGGTGCGCCGGGGCGGATGTCCGCGGTCGCGCGCAGCCGGATACGGCCTCCCGGGACGGCGGCGCTCGCGAGCTCGGTGCCGGTACTGGTGGTGTTCCAGCTGCCGTCCATGGTCAGCCCGCCGACCATCACCACCCGTGTCACGCCGCCGTCGCGCTTGAGGCCGATCCACGCGGAGGAGTCACGCAGCAGCGCGAGTCCGGCCCGGTCGCCGTCCCGCATCGCCGAGTGGTCGAGGTCGACCGTGGCGGTGGAGGTGGGGCCCTGGATGCGGTGGGTGAGCGTATTGCGGGCCCAGTACAGGTCGTTGGTGACGGTCGCGGTGCGCAAAGTCAGTCCATTGCCGAGCGACCACTTGGTGTTGTCGGGGTTGTGGTTCCACTCCCAACTCGGGTTGAGGCCGGTGCCGTCGAACGTGTCGACGCCGGTCATGGGGGCGACCTGGCGGGGCGGAGGGGGCACGGCCGGGCTGGGATACGACGCGCCCCAGGCGCCGTTCACCAATTGAACGACGGGCCAGCCGTCCGAGGTCCAGGTGACCGGCGCGAGGACCGGTACCCGGCCGCCGGGATAGGCGTCCACGAAAGCCATGTAGTACCAGGCGCCGCCCTGCGTCTGCACCAGCCCGCCCTGGTGCGGGACGCCGCCGCCGGCGATCGGCCCGCGCAGGTCGAGAAGGACCTGCCGCATCGTGTAGGGGCCGAAGGGGCCGCCCGACGACTTGAGGACGTACTGTCCGTTCGCGGGGCGGGTCAGGAAGATGTAGTACTGCCCGTTGATCCTGTAGAACCGGGAGCCTTCGAGGGTGCCGACACTCGACGGCGTGGTGAACACCTGCCGGCTACGGACCTGGCTGCGGCCGTCGGAAGAGAGCTGGGCCACGCTGATGGTGGTGTTCCCGTACGCCACGTACAGGGTGTCATCGGTGTCGACGAGCAGCCCCGCGTCGTAGTACGGCGTACCGATCGTCGTGAGCCGGCTCCACGGCCCCTCGACGGCGGTGGCGGTGTAGACGTAGGTCCTGGCGAAGTCGATCTGGCCGAGCCAGTAGAACGTCCTGTTGCTCGGCCGGTAGGCCAGCGACGATGCCCAGACACCCCGTACGTAGCCACGGGCCCCGTTCAGGTCGTACTTGGAGCCGAAGTCGAGGACGGGCACCGAGTGACCGGCGATCTCCCAGTGCACCAGGTCGTACGAGCGCAGGACCGGTGCGCCCGGCGAGTAGTGCATCGTCGAGGCGGAGGCGTAGTAGGTGGCGCCGACGCGGATGATGTCGATGTCCGCGAAGTCCTGCCAGATGACCGGGTTCGTGTACGCCGGGGCGGCCGCGAGGAGCGACTCCGGCACGGGAGCGGCCGCTGCGGTCCCGGAGGCTGCGGCCAGAGGCAGGAAGGCACCGGTGAACAGGCCGGTTCCGGCGACCAGCGCTCGGCGGCGGTCCATTGGCTGACGAGAGCATGACATATCCATGTGTCGTTCCCTCTGCCGGTGATGCGCTTCGGTGGATGGATCCCGTGACGTTCGAGGTTGCGAACGGTTGTCGACGGGTGAGCATTCTGGATGGTAGGTGGTTGAGAGCTCCCGTCAATATGTTGCGCATGATTCGTCAGTAGCATCGAAATGTTTCGCACCGCTACGCGCTGGTCGGGTGCGGTGACGGAGATTTTTGGGCAGCGGGCAGAGTTGACAGCCTCACGAATCTCCCTAATATCCGTCACATCGACGATTCGAAAGTGGATCGAATGCCGAACAATCCGTGAGTGTCATGCACATGACATGAGTGCGCAGTTGAGCGACAGTCATCCACTGTCTTGTGTCGGCCTGCCGACGACAGCACCGCCCGCCAGGTGCTCGCGAGAGTCGTAGGCGTCCCAGTCGACGGTTCCCGCCGCGAAAGGGGCCGATGGCGCCCGGGCGGTCAGGCGTGGGCTTCGCGTCCGGCACTCCCGCGGCGGACCCCTGTCCGCCTATGGCGATGCTCCAACAGAAGGGGAGTTGCACGATGGCAAGGACAAGATCCCTCTTATGGCCGGTCCTGGTCGCGGTGCTGGTCGTCCTGAGCATGGGCGGTACGGCTCTGGGTCGCGGCCAGGACGTGAGCACCCCGCTCGGGGCCTCCGGCCCGGCCGCCGCGACCGTCAGCACCGCTGCCGCGAGCGCCGGATGCGGCAAGACCCCCAGCCTGACGAGCGGCACGTACACGATCCAGAGCAGCGGCAAGAACCGAAGCTTCATCCTGAAGGTCCCGGACGGCTACGACCGCAACCACCCCTACCGGCTGGTCTTCGGGTTCCACTGGCTGGGCGGCACCTCCACCGACGTCGCGACGGGCCGCACCGTGGAAACGGGCACCTGGGCCTACTACGGGCTCCAGCGGCTGGCGAACAACAGCACCGTCTTCGTGGCACCCCAAGGCCTCGACAACGGCTGGGCCAACTCCGGCGGGGAAGACGTCACCCTCGTCGACGACATGATCAGGCGGATCGAGGCGGACCTGTGCGTGGACACGACACAGCGCTTCGCCCTGGGCTTCAGCTACGGCGCCGCCATGTCGTACGCGCTCGCGTGTTCCCGGGCGACGGTCTTCCGCGCGGTCGCCGTCCAGAGCGGTGGGCAGCTCAGCGGATGCAGCGGCGGCACCCAGCCCATCGCCTACCTCGGGGTGCACGGCATCAGGGACAACGTCCTCGGCATCTCCGGCGGACGTACGCTGCGGGACAGGTTCGTCAGGAACAACGGCTGCGCCGCACAGAACCCGCCCGAGCCTTCGCAGGGCAGTCTGACGCACCGGGTGACCGCCTATTCGGGGTGTTCGGCCGGGCATCCGGTCGTCTGGGCGGCGTTCGACGAAGGACACATCGCCGCTCCGCAGGACGGAGCCGCTGGTGACAGCGGCTCCAGGACCTGGCTGCCGGCAGAGGTGTGGAAATTCTTCACGCAGTTCCAGACCTCCAACCCTCCGCCGGGAACCGCGACTTGCCGGGTCGCCGACACCATCAGCGCGTGGAACTCCGGGCTGACCTCGAACATCACCATCACCAACACCGGCTCCACCGCGATCGACGGTTGGTCGCTGGCCTTCACCCTGCCCGGCGGCCAGGGCATCACCTCCGGATGGAACGCCGACTACTCGCCCACCTCCGGCCGGGTGACGGCCAGGAACGTCTCCCACAACGCCACCATCGCCCCCGGCGCATCCGTCGACATCGGCTTCCAGGCCGTCCACACCGGCGATACCTCCCCGCCGACCTCCTGCACCCTCAACGGCACTGACTGCGCCGTCACCACAGGGAGTTCACCGAAATGACGTGGATTGGCAACGGGTGTGCTCGCGATGCAAGCACGGCCTGAATGTAAAGCGTTTCGATCCTCTTCGAAATGATTGACGCTTCCAGACACCTCGGCAAATGTCTTCTCTTCAGGTGGACCCGAAGTGCGCAAGTGCTGAACGGCGCGCTACGGGTCGGCCTGAAAACTCACAGCGGACGGGCACCAGGGACGGGTTGTCACCAGACGTGGGGAGAGGCTTGTGACCGAGTGGATATTGGCATTCGACGCCGACTGCCGATTCTGCGAAGAAGTGGTGGACCGGGTTCGCGCGTCCGTGGACGGCACGTTGACCATCGCGGGCCTCACCGAACCCCGTATTCGCGGCCTGCGCACGCGTGCCCTGGGGGATGGGGCCGAGTGGGCCCCGACCTTGTTGGCGGTCAACGGCGACCGTGTGCGGGCCTGGACCGGAACCGCGCTGTCCCTCCGCCTGGCGCGGCTGTTGGGCCCGTCGGACTCGCTGCGGGTGGTGCGTGCGCTCCGCGACGTCGATGCGCTGCGGCCCCCGAGCCGTCGAGGAATCCTCAAGGCCGTGCCGGGGCTGGCCCTGGGAACGTTTCTGCTCACCGGCGGTCTGGCAGCCTCACCCGCGCAGGCTGTGACCCGCGCCAAGGGCAGCAAGGCGTCGCGATGGGTGAAGGCCAACCGTGACCGACTGCCCATCCGCTACTCCGAGTTCGCCGCCTACCCCGCGGACTATCGGCGCGCCATCTACGGCGCGCTGTCCGCTTCGGCTCGCAGCGATCTGTGGGTGGCGCACTTCGCGAACCACCGGAAGGCACACCCCGGTCTGTCGGCCGAGCAGTCCGCCGTCCTCGACGACGCCACGCGGCTGGCACCGCAGATCATCGCGGGCCGCCGGCAGGGAGCAACCGAAGGGTTGGAGACGGCGGTTGCGGCGGCGTTCGGCGAGAGTGAGGCGCGGGCGATTCTCATGACGCTGGGCCCTGCCGACACGCAAGGCGCGGCGCCTCGGAGCACTGAGGGCAGCCAGGTCATGGACTGCAATTCCCAGTGCGCGGGGACCGGAAGCTGCGACATGGTGTGCTACTCCTCACCGTGGTGGTGCAACTGGACCGATTACGGCTGCGGTCCCCTGTGGCTGGGCCCGTGCAGCGGGGTTTGCGCCCCCTGAGGCCACCCGGGGTCGATGAATGCCTCCACTCGTCCGCGCGCGGTCGAGGAGAACTTCGTGTGTGCGCTGCTCCGGAACTGACCACGGCTCCAGAATTCGACTGCGAGCGCTTCTGACCCCTCGGGTCCCGGCACGAGCGCCCTCAGGAAGTTACTTGAGTTACGCAACAAGATGGTAAAGTGTTGCGTATGTCCACACCACCCCTGGGAGCCGGTCCCGCATCGCCGGAAGTGACCGAAATCGAGCGGGCCCTGACCCGTGTCACGTACCTGGGCAGCCGGGCGCGGCAGCATGAACGGCTGATGGCACTGGCCGGCGTCCCGCTCGACCGGGCCGCGGTGGCGCTGCTGCGGCAGATCGCGGACACGGAGTCGCTGCGCCCGGGGGAGCTGGCGAACCGGCTCGGGGTGGAGGCCTCGCACGTGACCCGGCAGGTGCAGCAGCTGCAGAAGTCGGGATACGTCACACGCGTGCCCGACCCCGACGACCGTCGCGCGCAGCGCATCGAGCTGACGGACTCCGGGCAGGACGCCGTGGACCGCATCCGCGAGGCGGGTACCCGTGGCATGCAGATGGCCCTGGCCGACTGGTCTCCCGAGGAGCTGCGGCAGCTGGCGACCCTCTTTCACCGCATGGTCGACGACTTCCTCTCCGCCGCCGCCGAGCTCGACAAGGGGACCACCGAGCCGGCGGGTACTGCCTGACCCCCTCGACCCCTCGACGGTCCCTCGGCGCCTCGGTGTGCGTCCGGCCCACTCAAGTGGCGTCGGGCACCCCGGCGTTGACAGCTCGCCGTACCTGACGGGCGATCAGGGCGTAGACCTCTCGGGCCTTTTCGTCGTCGGTGCCGTCGTACCCGTGATCCGCTTCCGGTACGTCGTAGTGCTCGACCAGCGCTCCCGCCTGGCGAAGGCGGTCGGCGTACCGTACGCCCTCGGCCTTGAGCAGGTCGTACTCCGCCGTGACCACCAGGGCCGGGGCGATGCCTTTCAGGTCGGTGGTGTCCGACGGATGGGCGGGCGACACGAGCCGGTCGGCGCGGTCCCGCGGGTCGGGCACGTACGACGAGTCGAAGACCTCCGCCATCCACGGGCGCAGCAGCGGCTTGGCGATGGCGGCCCGCTTGTCCTTGGCACTCGTCGCGAGATCGAGCGGGGGATAGTGGAGTACCTGGAGCGCGAGTGAGGGCCCGCCCTCCTCCAGGGCCTGGCGGGCCACCGCCGCGGCGAGACCGCCTCCGGCGCTCTGGCCGCCCACGGAGAGCCGAGTCCCGTCCCAGCCGTTCTGCTCGCCGTGCGCGGCGACCCATCGAACGACCTCGTACGCCTGCCGCGGCGGGGCCGGAAACCGGTGCTGCGGGGCGACCACGTAGTCCACGTTGATCACGACGACGCCCGCCTGTGCGGCGAGGAAGCGGCAGAGCGGGTCGTCGATCTCCGTCAGAGGCATGACGTATCCGCCACCGTGGAAGTTCACGTGCACCGGCGGGGGCGGGCCTTGCGTTGCCGGCGTGTACACCGTGGCCCGGGCCGGGGCGACCGAGGTGGGGACCGTCAACTCGTGGACAGTGCGCGGGAATTCGGGGAGACGGGTGTGGTGCGAGGCCGCGGAACCGCGACCCGCTGAGCGTCGGTCCGCCAGCACGGCGAGACGTTGCATCGACTTCGCGGCGATGGAGGCCACCGCAGGCCGGGCCAGGAGAGACATGCGGCTCCGTTCGGTCGAGTCCGCTCGGTCGGTGAGCTGATCACCGAACCGATCGCTGGGTTGATTGCCGAGTCCCATTATCAGGATTCCTGGCAATTAAGTGGGTTGAAGGTAGCACGGCGGCGATGCCATGGGGCCGCGTGCAAGGCGGCGCACCGCGTTGCGCAGGTGCGCGAGGGAATGAGGGGAGGCTTCGCGCGTCACCTCGAGGTCGGCTGCATGGCGTCGGTAGGTGGCCGAAAAGCGGCCTCGGTCGGGATTGGCCTGTGAGTGCCTAGGGAGGTGCTGTGAAGTCAACAGAATTGTTGACAATCGAGAATGCGGGCCCCTACGTTCGCAAGTGCAAGATCAGCGGGCCGGACGACATGCGCCGGTCCGGAGTCGCGTAGGGGAGAGGCAACCGTGAAGCACAGGGCAGTGAAGCGCAGGACCGTCGTCATGGGGCTCGGCGCAACGGCCGGTGTCGCGGCCGTCGGTGGCATCGCCTTGAACGCCCAGGCGTCGGGCACGAACGGGTCGACGGCCGCGGACGCCCTGGTGTTCGACAAGGACGCCTATTCGGAACTGACCACCACCATCGCCACGGACGCCGGCGACAAGTCGGTGAAGTACCACTTCTACAAGGCCGTCACTTACGTCACCAAGCCGGTGGACGAGAAGTACCAGAGCCTGATCGTCAGCGTTCCCGTGGAGATCGACGGCACGGCCGTCGACGCCACCCACGCCCCCATCCTCTTCGCCAACTCGGTGGGCGGCTACATGCCGTCGTCCGTGGCGGACGCCACCGGCGTGGGCGGCGCAGGCATGACCGGCATGCCCGGCGGCGGTGCGCCCGGCGCCTCGGCGAGCGCCTCTGCCGGCGCTTCGGCCTCCAGCGGCACGGGTGAGGTGCAGTCCGGCGGCAACGCGCAGGTCAACGCCCAGGGCGGAATGGTCGGCAACGCCAAGCTCGCTCTCGCCGCGGGATACGTCGTCGTGGAGCCGGGAGCGCGCGGCCGCAGCCTCACCGACGCGGACGGCACCTACTACGGCACCGCCCCGGCCGCCATCGTGGACCTGAAGGCAGCCGTGCGGTACGTGCGCGCGAACAAGGGCCGCATCCCCGGCAACACCGACCGGATCGTCTCCTCCGGCACCAGCGCCGGCGGCGCGCTGTCCGCCCTCCTCGGGGCGTCCGGCGACAGCCCGCTCTACGACAAGTACCTCAAGGAGCTGGGCGCGGCGGACGCGAGCGACGCGATCTTCGCCAGCGGTGACTGGTGCCCCATCACCGACCTGGAGCACGCCGACAGGGTCTGCCGCACGATCGGGTGACATCTGAACTGGCTTGCCCTGTGGGGCGGGTGGGAAGGATGTCGCTGTGCCCAAGCCTTATCCGGAGGAGTTCCGC